>JAHEDL010000376.1 GCA_024641255.1 Pseudorhodobacter sp. | reverse complement strand
CACCTTCATGCCGCGACCACCACCACCGGCGGTAGCTTTGATGATCACCGGAAAACCAATGCCCGCCGCCACGCCAATTGCCGACTCAAAATCAGCAACGCCGCCGTCAGACCCCGGAACCACTGGAATCCCCAGCGCCTTCGCGGTTTCCTTCGCGGTGATCTTGTCGCCCATGATCCGGATATGCTCGGCAGTCGGGCCGATGAACACGATGCCGTGGTCTGCCAGTGCTTGCGAGAACGCCGCGTTTTCTGACAAGAAGCCATAGCCCGGATGCACGGCTTGCGCGCCCGTAATCTCGCAGGCCGAGATGATCGCGGCCTTGTTAAGATAGCTGTCGGTTGATGAGGCCGGGCCGATGCAGACAGATTCGTCTGCCATCCGCACATGCATCGCGTCGGCATCGGCGGTCGAATGCACCGCCACCGATTTGATCCCCATCTCGCGGCAGGCGCGGATCACGCGAAGGGCGATCTCGCCCCGGTTGGCGATCAGGATTTTTTCGAACATGGGCTTACTCGATGATCATCAGCGGCGCGCCGTATTCCACGGCGGTGCCATCGGTCACCAGAATGCGCTTCACGGTCCCGGCGCGCGGCGCAGGAATGTGGTTCATGGTTTTCATCGCTTCGATGATCAGAACTGTCTGACCTTCGGTTACGGTGGCGCCAACGGTTGCAAACGGGGTCGCACCCGGTTCTGCCGCCAGATAGCAGGTGCCAACCATGGGCGAGGTGACTGCGCCCGGATGCTGCGCCGGATCTTCCGGGGTTGCAGGGGCCGCGCCAACTGCCGGCGCAGCGGCGGTAGGTGCCGGCGCGTAATGCACTGGCTGCGCTGCGGCAGCCATCTGCACGATGTTCGACTGTTTGACCACGCGCACTTCGAGGCTGTCATCCTCGGCGTATTCGCGCTTTACCGACAGTTCGGTCAGGTCATTTTTATTCAAAAGCTCTGCAAGAGCCGAGATAAACGCAACGTCTGCGTCGGAAGATTGTTTGCTCATGCCGTCCTCTTTTGGCGTCATTGCTTTGAAGCTGGGCGGGCCAAACCCTGCTATTGGTCGGTAACCTATACATAAACCGAACGCCGGAAAAAAGGCCCAACATCGGATGCAGCTTTTATGCTGAAGATTTTCACCCGCAAAAATCTTCAAAGCTGTAAAATTTACCGTTTGATAAAAAAATGAAGCTGTGGCAGCGTGATGAAAATCACAAGAAAAAGGGAGTGTCCCGCCTTGTCCAACAGCCCCAATACACCCGGAATTGCGAAAGCGCGTTTGCCAGTCGCAGCCTATGGAAACAATTTTTCTGACGTGCAGCCGGTCTTTGATACGCACGAGGCGCGCGTTGCGGCGGATCGATGCTATTTCTGCCATGATGCGCCTTGCATGACGGCTTGCCCGACCAGCATCGATATTCCGCTTTTCATTCGCCAGATCTCAACCGGCACCCCCGACGCAGCCGCTAAGACGATTTTCGCGCAAAATATAATGGGCGGCATGTGCGCCCGGGTTTGCCCGACAGAGCAGCTTTGTGAAGAGGCTTGTGTGCGCGAAACTGCCGAAGGCAAACCGGTGGAAATCGGTCGCTTGCAGCGCTTCGCCACCGACACGTTGATGGCAAAGGGTGTGCATCCGTTTACCCGCGCCAAGGCGACCGGCAAGAAAGTGGCGGTGGTTGGGGCAGGGCCTGCGGGCCTGTCTTGCGCGCACCGTCTGGCGCTGCATGGTCATGATGTTGTGGTGTTTGACCGTCGCGCCAAAGCCGGTGGTTTGAACGAATATGGCATCGCAACCTACAAGGCCGTTGATGACTTTGCCCAACAAGAAGTGGCATGGCTGCTGAAAATCGGCGGCATTACCGTGAAAACTGGCGTGGAACTGGGGCGCGATATCTCGTTGGCTGCGCTTGAGGCTGACTATGATGCGGTGTTTCTGGGCATTGGTCTGGCGGGCGTGAATGCGCTGCGCGCGGCGGGCGAAGATTTGGAAGGTGTTCGCAACGCCGTTGATTTCATTTCGGAACTTCGGCAGTCGGCTGATAAGTCTGCGCTGCCGATCGGCCGCGATGTGGTGGTGATTGGCGGCGGGATGACAGCTGTTGACGCCGCTGTGCAGTCGAAGCTGCTTGGCGCGCAATCGGTGACGATGGTGTACCGCCGCGGCAAGGAAAAGATGAGCGCGTCCGAATATGAACAAGATCACGCCACCCAGTCGGGTGTGCGGATTATCTATGGCGCGGCCCCGGTCAGGGTGCTGGGCAGCACTGCCGTTGAAGGCGTAGAGTTCGCCTATACCACCGAAGGGGCGGGCGAGCTTGAGTTGGGCGAACGCTTTGTTCTGAAAGCCGATCAAGTGTTCAAGGCAATTGGCCAAACCTTGGTCGCGGCGCCGATTGCACAGGATGGTGCAAAGCTTGTGAAGCAAGCCGGACGGGTTTGGGCCGGCGGCGATTGTGCTGCCGGTGGCGAAGATTTGACCGTGACGGCGGTGGCCGAGGGGCGCGATGCTGCCGAAGCCATTCATGCCGCATTGACGGCGTAAGGGGGACATCATGGCTAATCTGACGACGAATTTCATCGGCATCAAATCCCCGAACCCGTTCTGGCTGGCCTCAGCACCGCCGACCGACAAGAAATACAACGTCGAGCGCGCTTATGAGGCGGGCTGGGGTGGTGTGGTTTGGAAAACACTGGGTTCTGAAGGGCCACCGGTGGTTAACGTCTCGGGGCCGCGCTATGGCGCGATCTGGGGGGCGGACCGGCGCCTGTTGGGGCTGAACAACATCGAGCTGATCACCGACCGCCCGCTAGAGGTGAACCTGCAAGAGATCAAAGAGGTCAAGCGCAAGTGGCGCGACCGCGCGCTGATCATCAGCCTGATGGTGCCTTGTGACGAAGATTCGTGGAAAGACATCCTTGACCGTATCGCCGACACCGAGGCTGACGGGGTCGAGCTTAACTTTGGCTGCCCGCATGGCATGGCTGAACGCGGCATGGGCTCTGCCGTCGGGCAGGTGCCCGAATATATCGAGATGGTGACGCGCTGGGTGAAAAAACACAGCCGCATGCCATGCATTGTGAAATTGACCCCGAATATCAGCGACATCCGTAAACCAGCCGAGGCTGCAAAGCGGGGTGGGGCGGATGCGGTTTCGCTGATCAACACGATCAATTCGATCACATCGGTCAATCTGGACAGCTTCTCGCCCGAGCCGATGATTGATGGAAAAGGCACGCATGGTGGCTATTGCGGCCCGGCAGTAAAGCCGATTGCGCTGAACATGGTGGCCGAGATTGCCCGTGGC
>JAHEDL010000372.1 GCA_024641255.1 Pseudorhodobacter sp. | reverse complement strand
CAAGTGCTGACCGACAGCCTGCGCACGCTGTTTCAATGGTTCGCCGAAGGCGGCTTGCGGCCGCATATCTCGCATCAACTGGATTTTGCCGATTACCCGAAAGGGCTAGAGCTGCTGCGCAGTCGGCAAGCCACCGGCAAAGTGGTGATCACCCTGCCTTGACCTCTGTCAACACCGGCCGCACGCCTTTGGCACGATAGGTCTGCCGGATCATTTCGCCCAAGGCCAGAACCGCATCCGAATGCACCGGGTCGGCCACATACATATTCACCTTCATCACCGCCAAATCCGGCAAAGCCCCGCCATGCGCGATGCGTTCGACAAACGGCGGCTCAGACCCAGCCAGCACCGTATGCACCGCCAGATCGGCGCTGACGCTGGCCTCGACGCCCCGGGTATCGTCGCTTTCCACCGCAATCTCCCACGGCAAGCCGCAGGCGTTCAGCGCCGCCTGCACACCTTGGCGAAAGATGCAGTTATGCGCGAACGCCAACCGCAACGGCCGCCCCTTCCACGCCACCCCATCCGGCGCGCCCACCCAAACCAACGGCAGTTCGGCCAAGGTCACACCACCCGGATCCACCGACTCTTCGGTGGTCAGAATGACATCGCATTCGCCCCGCGCGAACTGCCCCTTCAGCACCCGCGTAAACGAAGACTGCAACGACACCTTCATCTTCGGATATTCCTTGGCAAAGCGCCGCAGCACCTGCGGGATTACCGGATAGACGATGTCATGCGGCACACCCAGAATGATCTCGCCTTCATACTGCGTCTGGGTCAGCCGCGCGAAGACCTCGTCATTCATCGCCAGCATCCGGCGGGCATAGCCCAAAAGCTGCTCTCCGGCTGCCGTCAGCGCGACTTGCCGGGCCGAACGGTCCAGCAATTGGGTATCCAGCGCCTCTTCCAGCCGCTTGATCTGCATCGACACCGCCGATTGCGTCAGGTTCAAGAACCCGGCTGCCCGCGTCACCCCACCTGCATCGGCAATCGCCACAAATGACCGCAACGAGGTCAGGTCCAAATTCCGCGCCATATCACAATTCCTGATGCTAAGTGTCAAAATCATTCATTTTCATAATGTCTCAGATTCGGTTAGTTTGATCAAGTGATGTGATGCGCCGAATTAGCCTCATCACCAAATGCGATGAACCCTGAAAGGAAAGACCATGTTTGCCTCGCTCCACACCGCATCGCTGGCTGTTGACCGCGTGCAGTCGCGCGGCACCCCCCTTGGCTTGCTGGCCCGCTTGCGGCTTGGTTTGGCCGCCCGCAGCCAACGCCGCGCCCTTGCCCGGCTGAACGATCAGATGCTGGCCGATGTTGGCCTGACCGCCGCCGAAGCCGCCGCCGAAGCGGATCGCCCTCTGTGGGATGTGCCCCGCAACTGGCTGCGCTAAACCAATATCGCCGCGTCATAATTTCTAGGCGTGGAAATCCTTGAAATCGCAGCCGACAGTCCCGATATTGCAGGCATAAGGCGGCGCGTTCCCGTGCCGCCCCCGCTATAACCGGAGGCTTTCATGGCTGACTATCAGACGATCCGCACAGTGGGCGCAGGCGCGCGCGCGGCAGAGATCGACGCCGGGCTTCGCGCCCATATGAACAAGGTCTACGGCCTGATGTCCGTGGCGATGCTGATCACCGCAGGCGTGGCTTGGGCCGTTGGCACCAACGCGACCATGGTGCAGGCGATCTTCATGACACCGCTGAAATGGGTCGTGATGTTCGCCCCCGTGATCATGGTTATGGTGTTCAGCGCCATGCTCAACCGACTGTCGGTCGCGGCTGCGCAGCTGTTCTTCTACGTCTATGCCGCTGCGGTTGGCTTGTCGCTGGCCTTCATCTTCGCGGTCTACACCCAAACCTCGATCGCACAGACCTTCCTTGTCACCGCAATCGCCTTCGCGGGCCTGTCGCTTTACGGCTATACCACCAAGAAAGACCTGTCCGGCATGGGCACCTTCTTGATGATGGGTCTGATCGGTCTGATCGTGGCCTCGATCGTCAACATCTTCCTCGCCTCCTCGGCGATGGCGTTTGCGATCTCGGTGATCGGCGTGCTGATCTTCGCTGGCCTGACCGCGTTTGACACCCAAACCATCAAGAACACCTATCTGCAACATGCACAGATGGGCGATTCCGAATGGCTGGGCAAATCGGCCATCCTGGGCGCGCTGAACCTGTATCTTGATTTCATCAACATGTTCATGTTCCTGCTGCAGTTCTTGGGCAACCGCGAATAACAGCACCACCCAGAATAACAAAAGGGCCGCAGGAAACTGCGGCCCTTCTTGTTTGAACCCACCCGTAAGCGCTTAAACCACCGCGCCAAACAGCTTGCCAACCACTGCCGTCACCGCCATTGCCACAGCCCCCCAGAACGTCACGCGCCAAATGCCGCGCAGCACCGAAGCGCCGCCTGCCTTGGCGCCCACGCCGCCCAGCACCGCCAGAAACAGCAGCGACAGCACCGTAACCCACAGGCTGATCGCCGCCTCTGGCACCAGCGCCGCCGTCGCAAGCGGCAACGCCGCCCCCACCGCAAAGGTCAAGGCAGAGGCTGCCGCCGCCACCAGCGGCTTGGCTTCGGTATGTTCCGAAATACCCAGCTCGTCGCGCACATGCGCCGCCAGCGCGTCTTTTTCGTGCAGCGCCGTGGCCACCTGCCGCGCCAGATCCGCCGGCACCCCGCGCCGTTCGTAAATGCCCGCCAGCGCGCGCAGCTCTTCTTGCGGGTCGGCGTCAATTTCGGCCTTTTCGCGGGTGATGTCGGCCTTTTCGGTATCGGCCTGCGATGACACCGACACATATTCGCCCGCCGCCATCGACAGCGCCCCCGCCGCCAGCCCGGCGATGCCAGCAATCAGCACCTCGGCCCGCCCCGACGCCGCCGCCACACCGACAATCAACGATGCGGTCGAAACGATGCCGTCATTGGCCCCCAACACCGCCGCCCGCAGCCAGCCAACGCGGGCAACATAATGCTCTTCAAAGTGATTTCGTTCCATGGTTCCCGCCCCAAAGCTTGGCAGCCATAGTCACCGAACCGCGCAAAATGCCAAGCCACATAACGAAAAACCGCGCCCAAGGGGCGCGGCGATTCATCACAAGACTGCAAAGATCTTACTTGATCTTGCCTTCTTTGTATTCAACATGCTGACGCTTTACGGGGTCATACTTGTTGACCGTCATCTTTTCGGTCATGGTCCGAGCATTCTTCTTGGTCACGTAGAAGTGCCCGGTGCCAGCCGTCGAGTTCAGACGGATCTTGATCGTCGCCGGTTTGGCCATAGTCGTCTCTCCTAGAT
>JAHEDL010000369.1 GCA_024641255.1 Pseudorhodobacter sp. | reverse complement strand
GCACCGGGCAGGGCGGTGATGCCTGCGGCCAGTCGCGCGCCCATCTGGTTGGCGTGTGAGGCGAGGCGCAGCCACAGATCGTCGGTCAGATAGGCGTCCATCTGCGCCGACAGGAAGCGGTGTTTCGAAAACAGATGACCGCCACGTTTGCGGCGCAGTTCGAACTCCCACGCTTTGGCGGGATCGAAGATCACCACGGCTTCGACGCCAAGGCAGCCGTTTTTGGTGCCGCCAAAGGACACAACGTCGATGCCGGATTTCCACGTCATTTCGGCGGCGGTGGCATCCGTGGCGACCAGCGCATTGGCAAAGCGGGCGCCGTCAAGGTGGCAGGGCAGACCAAAGGCGCGGGCTTTGGCGGTGAGCGCGGCAATTTCGGCGGGGGTGTAGACGGTGCCGGCTTCGGTGACATTGGTGATCGACACCATGCCGCGTTGCACGCCGTGCACGCCAGAATCGCCAATGCGGGCAAGGGATTGCGCCAAGGCGTCGGCGGTCATCTTGCCATGCGCGCCCGGCACGCCGACAAGCTTTGCGCCGTTGGTATAAAATTCGGGCGCGCCACATTCGTCTTGCGCGATATGGGCGTCGGTATGGGCAAACACTGCCGCCCAAGGTTGGCAATGGATCGCCAGCGCCAATGCGTTGGCGACGGTGCCGGTAGCGACCAGATAGACCGCAGCTTCGGGAGCTTCGAAGGTGTCGCGCAGCTTTTGCGTGACATGCGCCATCAGCGGATCGGCACCGTAGCTGCGCGCAAAGCCGTCATTGGCGCGGGCGATTGCGGCGATGATTTCGGGCGCGGCGCCAGAGGCGTTGTCAGAGGTGAAGAACATCACATGTCTTCCTGAAAAATGTAATCGTCCCAGTCGTCTTCGTCGATGCTGGCTTCGGAGACGGTTTGACCGCGCATCGAATGGCCCGAGCTGTGGGTAGAGTCGGGGTCGCCAGTGACAAGCGGGTGCCAATCGGGCAGCGGTTTGCCCTGTTGCAGCAGCTTGTAGGCGCAGGTGGCGGGCAGCCAATAGGCGATTTTCGGCAGTGTCTTGGTGTTCAGCCGGATGCATTCGGGCACGAAATTGAAGCGGTTCGGATAGTTTGAACAGCGACAGGTTTCGTTATCCAACAGCCGACAGGCGACGCGGGTGTATTCAACCTCGCCGGTGTCTTCATATTCGATCTTGTTCAGGCAGCATTTGCCGCAGCCATCACACAGCGCCTCCCATTCGGGGGCGGTCATTTTCTTGAGGGGAATGGTTTCCCAGAACTTCGGGCGCAGATTTGTCATGCGGCCAAAGTGACGCGCGCGGGCGGAAAAGGAAAGGGCTAGAGTGCGGAAAGGATTTCGCGGGCGCGCAGGCAGTCGGCGGCCATCTGATCCAGCAGGGCGGGCAGGCCATCAAACTTCATTTCCGGGCGCAAATAGTCGATCAGGCCGACCGACAGGTGTTGGCCGTAAAGATCGCCCTTGAAATCAAACAGATAGGTTTCAAGGTTGGGGGTGTTTTCGCCAAACATCGGCCGCACGCCAAGGCTGGAGGCACCAAGGTAGCTGCCCGCCTGCGGGCCGGTCAGAATATCAATGCGGGTGGCGTAGACGCCAAGCCGGGGCAGGTGCAGGCCGTTTACCGACATGTTTGCGGTGGGGTAACCCAATTCGCGGCCACGCTTTTCGCCGTGGATCACCTCGCCATCAATGCGGTGCCAGTGGCCCAGCATGGCGGCGGCATCGCGTGGCAGGCCATCTGACAACGCCTGACGGATGGCGGTGGACGACACTTCGCGGCCTTCGGTCTTGATCAGATCGGCGATGGTAACGCCAAATCCGTATTGCTTGCCAAGCGCTTGCAGATCGCTGGCGCGACCGGTGCGGCCCTTGCCAAAGCAGAAATCCGCGCCGACGACGACATGCGAAATGCCAAGGCCCGCCGCCAGAATGTCGCGCGCGAAGGCTTCGGGGGTAAGGGCGGCCAGTTCGGCATCGAAGGGCAGTTCGAAAAGCTGCTGCACGCCAAGCTTTGCCAAGCGGTTGGCGCGGGCTTCGGCATTCATCAGGCGGAACGGTGGGGCTTTCGGGGCAAAGAATTCACGCGGATGCGGTTCAAACGTAACAACGCCCAGCGGGCCATTGGCGGCGGCTTGGGCGATGACCGATTGATGGCCAAGGTGGACGCCGTCAAAATTGCCCATCGCCACGGAGGCCCCGCGTGCGCTGCTATCAAGCCCTTGCCAATGCTTAAAAATCTGCATCTTACCCCGGTCAGGGCGCATCAGGCCCTTAGTCGAACTTGCGGCTGGGCGCCAAAACCAGCGCTTCGCCTTTCAGAACCACGGTATTGCCCACCGCGCAATGGGTTTCAAGGGTAACACGCCGCCGCGCGTGATCAATTGCCAGCACTTTCACCACCGCCTCTACGGTGTCGCCGGGGCGGACGGGGGCCATGAATTTAAGCGATTGCCCAAGATACACCGTGCCATGGCCGGGAAGCTGTTCGCCGATCACCGCCGAGATCAGGCCTGCCGTCAGCATGCCATGCGCGATGCGGCCCTGAAAAATCGTGTCTTGCGCGTAAGATTCGTCAAGATGCACTGGGTTGCGATCGGTCGACACCTCGGCAAAAAGTTCGATATCGCGGTCGGTTACGGTTTTGCGCAACGACCGGACCATGCCGATTTCAAGGTCTTCGATGCAGATGGTGCCACGGGGCTGATTGTCGAGCATGGGGCGAATCCCTTGAATTTGCCCGTGCAGCATAGCGCATGCCGCGTTGCGGCGCAAATTCAAAGCGAAGTAATTGTGCGCAAATACGACTAATGACGCAATTTTGTTGCTATGGCATTAGCGTAGGTGACCAATGCTATAGGTGGGCGAAAGCTGCTGATCTTGCAGCCACGCTTTTAGCAGGTCTTCGTCGGGGTTGTTCGAATCCGGGCCAAACTGATCGACCGCGATGCCGCCGGTGACGAAGATCACGTCAAGGTTTTCGGCAACTGCACCTTGGACATCGGTGTTGATGCCGTCGCCGATGCACAGGATCTGCGCATCGTCTTTCAGGCCCAAGGCGGCAAGGCGGCGGCGGGCAAGATCGTAAATCGGTGGATGAGGTTTGCCGAAGTAAAGCGCGGTGCCGCCCATGTCTTCATAGGCTTTCGCCAGCGCGCCAGCGCAATATTGCAGCTTGTCGCCGACATGAACGATGATATCGGGGTTGGCGCAAAGCATGGGCAGGCCAAGGGTTTTCGCGGTCAGCAGGGTGGCGCGATAGTCTTCGGGGGTTTCGTATTCGTCATGCGCAAGCCCGGTGCAGATGATGCCTTCGGCT
>JAHEDL010000364.1:2145-3330 GCA_024641255.1 Pseudorhodobacter sp. | reverse complement strand
GGTTGCCACCCGCTGCGCAGTCTTTGCCCTGTGCTTCGCCCCAGATCCCTAGCACCTGACGGCCAGAGTGAATGGCGGTGTTGCCCTTGGCGTCGACCAGCAAAAGCTGACGATAATCAATGTATTGCCGACCGTTAGTGATGGATTGCAAGGCATCGCTTGCGGTCTTGCCGGTTGCCAGTTCATCCAACAACAGCGGGCCAAGCCCGGGGTCGGTGATGTTTTGGCTGGCGACCACGCCAACGCCTGCGCGGGTATGGGCGCAGCGCGCGGCAACGGCGGGCGATGACGATGAAATCACCATGCCAAATTGGCCGGTTTTGGCGCAGCGTGCAACAAGAGAGAAGGTCATGTCAGGTCTTTCAGTGCCAAGGTCGGGGGCGTCGCGTTGCCCCCGAACCCCAAGAGGTTTTGCGAACTGCAGTGGCGACTAATCGGGGATCACGGCGGTTGCGTCAATTTCCACCAGCCAGTCGGGGCGCGCAAGGGCCACCACGGTCAGGCCGGTGCACACCGGGTGCACACCTTTGATGTATTCGCCCATGGTCCGATAGACTGCTTCGCGGTGACGCACGTCTGTCAGATACACCACCAGCTTGACAAGATGTTCCATCCGCCCGCCGGCTTCTTCCAGCAACTCTTTGATATTCTGCATGACTTTGTGGGTCTGCTCGGCCGGATCATGGCTGCCAAGGTTGACGGCGCTGTCGATGTCTTGCGGGCAGGCGCCACGGAAATACAACGTCGTGCCTGGGCGCGTGGCCACCAGATGGCAAAGGTCGTTATCAAGGTTCTGCTCGGGGTAGGTGACCTTGGTGTTGAACTTGCGGTAGCGTTTATGCGGATCGGCCATAGGGTCCTCTGGTTTAACTAGATTGGGTCGGGTGTGGGTTTGGTTCCGCCATCAGTGCCAAAATGATCGCGGCAGAACCAGACCAAACGCTTTGCCGCAGGACAAAGCGCGGTATCTTTGCGGGGTAGGCCGCCATAGGGACAGGTCGGCCACTGCATGACTTCTTGGCAGCGCGCCGTAAGCGACAAGATCAAGAAACATCATGCAGCGGTGCCGTCATTCCGGGATCCGTCGCGCAAGGTATTGCGCGAATTCGAAATTCGGACGTTCAAGATGTGACAGCGGCCCGGGTTCGCCGATTTCAGACAGCAGGCCAGTGTAGACCTTTTCGG
>JAHEDL010000364.1:0-2135 GCA_024641255.1 Pseudorhodobacter sp. | reverse complement strand
GCGTGGCCACCAGATGGCAAAGGTCGTTATCAAGGTTCTGCTCGGGGTAGGTGACCTTGGTGTTGAACTTGCGGTAGCGTTTATGCGGATCGGCCATAGGGTCCTCTGGGTGGTTTGAAGTCGATTGGGTCGGATTTGGGCGTGGTTCAGCCATCAGTGCCAAAATGATCGCGGCAGAACCAGACCAAACGCCTTGTCGCGGGCGAAAGCGTGGTATCCTTGCAGCGTGAGCCGCCTGTGGGGCAATTCAGCCAAAGCATGGCTTTCTGACAGCAAGACGCTGGCGACAAAATCAAGAAACATCATGCTGCGGTGTCGTCACGCAGGGATCCGTCGCGCAAGGTATTGCGCGAATTCAAAATTCGGACGTTCAAGATGCGACAGCGGCCCGGGTTCGCCGATTTCAGACAAGAGGCCGGTGTAGACCTTTTCGGTGCAGCCTTTGTCTTCGACGTTCACGTCGTCAAGCAAGGCTTTCACCTTGGCCAGGTGTTCTGCGGCATCGGGGTCGGCCATCCAATCGGCCGAAAGTCCGCCGCCGAACATCACGTTCACGCGGCCCGGCCCGTCGGGGGTCAGCGACAGATACCAGAAATACCCCGGCGTCAGGGTGATCAGCAGCGACGGATAGATCGCAATCAGCCATGTCTTGCGCCGCTCATCCCCTTGCAGGGTGGTGTTGGTGGGGTGTGCCAAGGCCAGCGGCACTGTATCATTTTTCAAAATCCAGTGATAGTTGAAGGCGTCGGTGCCTTCGGGGCAGATCATTTCATCAAGCTTTGACGCGCCGCCAATGGTGCCCGCGTGGCACATCGGCAGATGGTAGGATTCCATGAAGTTTTCGGCCAACACCTTCCAGTTGGTTGCCCAGTTGAAATCTTCTCGGAAGGTTTCGGTGTAAGTCGACATATCCAGATAGGGGATCAGGTCGCGGATGCCCTGTAGTGCCACAGAGGGGCTTGGCGCATCGGGATTTAGCGTCACCATGATCCAGCCTTGCCAAACTTCACAGCGAATGGCGGGCAGGGCGATGTTTTCTTTGCAGAAGCCTTCGTTCTGCGACATTGCTGCCGCCCCGCGCAGGCTGCCGTCCAAATTGTAGGTCCAGGCGTGATAGGGGCAGACGATGCTGCGCGCGTGGCCGCGCCCCTGCAGCAAGGTCGACATCCGGTGACGGCAGACGTTCGACATTGCCCGAATATGCCCATCGCGGTCGCGCAAAACGATCACGGGTTCGGCGGCAATGGTCAGGGTCAGATAATCGCCGGGGTTGGGCAGGGTTTCGGCGCGTCCGGCGCAGAGCCAGTCTTTGCCGAAAATATGCTGCTGTTCTTGCTGCAAAAATTCGGCGCTGGTGTAGACCGATTTCGGCATAGCACACGCTTGGGCGAACGGCACGGACACATTGGCATGCAGTTCTTGCGCCGGCGTCAGGCTAAGGTGTTTGTTCATCGCGGCCTCTGTTCTTGGGGTTCGGGCTGTATCTGTGCTGAGTAAAATCGGACCAAGCCGCCGTGTAGGATGCAAGGTTCAAGCGTAGCATATTGGGTGCGTGGTTTGGCAGCAGTTGTTGGCCGCCAGACCCAAAGTTGTTGGCACAGGGCGGGCACGCACCCCACGTCGTGTTTTGAGTTTTTGCATTATTGCCCCGACCTTCATCGCTTTGGGTGCAAACTGTGACAATTTGACTTCGGCGGAAAGCATCAGATTTTGCAGCGGTGATTAGGCATAGGCTAACATGAGCATTCCACTTTGCTGCAAAAGCCAGTCGCCAGCGGGTGTTTTGGCGCTGGCGGCGGATTTGCTTTGATCTTGGTGTCAGACCACCAGTTTGCGCTGTTCGGCCAAAGCCATCGAGATCAGCAGCGGGTTTTCCGCCTGCAGGGTTTGGAAATCGACCTTGTTTGCCATGCCTCGCCAGCGTGCCAAAATCAGCGCTTGCGCGGTGGCACCGCCCAAGGTGGTGCCGGGGCCCGCGATGATGAAATAATCGGGGGCAAATTCACGCGCGGCCGTGCGGATGGCGGCGGTGAAATCATAGCTTTCAGTCACCTGATGGCCCAAAGTGTAGTCGTATAGCGCGCGGGCATCGGTGGCGCCGGGCCACCAGATCGCGCCGCGTCCGTCAATCAGCG
>JAHEDL010000357.1 GCA_024641255.1 Pseudorhodobacter sp. | reverse complement strand
GCGCTTGCAGACTGCGTGCAGGCCTTGCTTCTGGACGGACCCGACCGCCGCACCGAAATGGGCCAGAGCGGGCATGAGTTTTATATGAAAACCTTGCGTCGACAGATTGGCCTCGCGGCGACTGTTGACGTTATCAATACGTTTCGCCGTCACCAAATACGCGGCAAGTCTGTTACAGGAGAGTTAAAGTGACCATTGCCGCTGTTCCGTTTTTTCGGCCTTCGATTGGTGACAAGGAAATCGAAGCTGTCACTGAATGTTTGCGCTCTGGTTGGTTGACGACCGGCCCGAAAACCGCAGCATTCGAAGCGGCGTTCGCCGAATATCTGGGGGGCGGGGTCGAGGCTATTGCCGTGAACTCTGCGACAGCCGCTTTGCATCTGGGGCTTGAAGCTTTGGGCGTTGGCCCCGGCGACGAGGTGATTGTGCCCACGCTGACATTCACCGCCACAGCCGAAGTTGTGCGCTATATGGGTGCCAAGCCGGTTCTGGTCGACGTTGATGCCACAACCCTGTGCGTTGATGTTGCCGATGTTGCAGCCGCCATCACGCCCCGCACCAAGGTTATCATGCCTGTGCATTTTGCGGGGCGGATGTGCGATATGACCGCTTTGCGGGCTTTGGCTGATGCGCATGGCCTGCATATTCTTGATGACGCCGCGCACGCTTTGCCCGCCGCGCATCAGGGGGCGACGGTTGGCAAATGCGGCGCCGACATTACGGCGTTCAGCTTTTATGCCAATAAAACCATGACCACCGGCGAAGGCGGCATGCTTGTTACCGCCAACCCGGCGCTTGCGGCCCGCGCAAGGGTAATGCGCTTGCATGGCATTGACCGTGATGTGTTCAACCGTTTTACCGACCCGCGCGCCGGTTGGGCCTATGACGTGGTCGCGCCGGGGTTTAAATACAATCTGACCGATATCGCCTCGGCTTTGGGGCTGGTTCAATTGGGGCGGGCTGACGAGTTCAAGCATATTCGCGCCAGCCGCGCCGCGCGATACGACGCCGCTTTTGCCGATCTGCCGCTTATTTTGCCGCCACACGCGGCCGAAGGGGATAGCCATTCTTGGCATCTTTACATCGTGCAGCTGCCAGCCAATGCGCCTGTCTCGCGCGATGCATTCATCGCGGGCCTCAAGGCCGAAGGGATCGGGATTTCAGTGCATTACCGTCCGCTGCACCAAATGACGGTATGGAAGCCCTTCTGCGAGGGCGCGCAGTTCCCCCAAGCCGATCTGGTCTTTGATCGCTGCGTGACCCTGCCCTTGTTCATGGCGATGACCGATGCAGAGCAAGACCGGGTGATAGAGGTTGTGCGAAAGGTCTTGGGGGCCGCGCAATGAGCCTTGGCGAAAACCGCACACTTGCGGGCCGATTTTTCAAGCGATTGTTCGACGCGCTGGTTGCGTCAATGGCGCTGATTGCGCTGTCGCCGCTTCTGATCCTTGCTGCAATCGGCATCAAGGCCACTTCGCCGGGCCCGATTTTTTACAAGGCAAAGCGGGTGGGCAAGGGGGCGCAGCCCTTTGCAATGCTGAAGTTTCGCACCATGCATGTGGATTCCGACAAGCAAAGCGCGATTACGGCACCAAGTGACAAGCGGATTTTTGGCTTTGGGCTGTTGTTGCGAAAGCTGAAAATAGATGAGCTGCCGCAGTTCTGGAACATCATCGTGGGCGATATGTCTTTCGTTGGGCCGCGCCCCGAAGATCCGAAGATTGTCACCAAAGATTATACCACTTGGATGAAGGAAACCCTGCTGGTCACGCCGGGGGTCACCAGCCCGGGGGCGGTGTATGGCTATGTGTTTGGCGATGCCTTGTTGGACGACGCAGACCCCGAAGGTAGTTACGCGCGCAACCTGCTGCCACCAAAACTTGCACTTGAACGCGCTTATCTAGAGCGGGCGGGTTTTCTGACGGATCTGGGCTATATCTTACTGACAGCCCGCGCGATTGTGGCCCATATGACCGGCCGCAAGGTTGGCCTGCCGCAGGCCGATGTTGAAGGTGCCCGGCGTTGGGCACCGCAGGGGCCTTATCCCAACGTCCGAACATAGCGGCACAGACGTCGATCGCCGCGGTCTTCGTGACCGTCCAAGGTGAAGCCCCGCCTTTCGTAAAAATGCCGCACGGCATCATTGCCGTCGGCATCGGTGGTCAAAAACAGGCTGCGCGCACCACCGTCACGGGCATGCGTCGCAAAGGCGGCCAGCAACACGCCACCGACCCCGGCACCAGACGCAGCCACCGCAATCGATGACAGTTCAACCGCATCGACAGACGCCCGCGCTTGCGCTTCGACCCGGCGCATGTTGCGCAAAATCTCCTTAACAAGGGTTGGGTCACGCAGCACGGCCAAAGCTATTGCGGGCAACAATCGCCGCCGACGGTGCGCGAACAGCGCGTAAAACCCCTGTGGGTCGCGAAACCCAACCGCAAACCCCAAGACGGCCCCGGTATTTTCGTCGGTGGCGATCAGGGCGATGCTGGCGCCGAAATCCAGCACCGCCTGATAATAAGCGCGCAGAAATGGCCGCCCCATGCGCGTCAGAAAGAACCCAGGGAAGGCCGCCTGATGCACCTTAACCACCGCCTCTAGGTCGCTCTGCTGCATCGGGCGGCAGCGCGCCTGACTTTTGCCGACTCTCGGTTGATCTATAAGCGCGCCTGCTGTGGGCATACTTGGGTCCTTCGGATCGAGGCGGCAGTTGTAAGCCAAGCAAAGGCAGCGGGCTAAAGGTCAGAAATTTCAGGCCGTGCCGTCTGCCGAAAAAGGTATTTGATACAGAATTCTTCTTGCGGGACGATATTTGCGAAACACCATCCCTGCAAGGCTTTGATCACCCTAACTTTCTGGTTCTACGGCGAGGGCGGGTACGATGTTTGATCCGCGCAGCGGACCCTCCTGCCAAGTTTTGTTTGGATTGATCTGAAGATCAAATCTGCATGTCGCCTTAGCGCAGAATGGCGCTCGTGAAAATTGCAGTAGACAATATGTATTATGAGCGTATAACCAAGTTAAGTTAGCTGATTCAGCAATGCGACGCTTTCGGCCGCACAGGAGACTGCCTTGGAACTGGAAACCCGAAGCAAGAAGAGCTTGTGCCTTGATGCGTTGCGGGCGCGGATTTTGACGCAGGATCTGGAGCCGAGCGCGTATCTGGACGAAACCGAACTGTCGGAACTTTACGGGATTTCACGACCTCCCCTGCGCGAGGTTTTGCGGCAGTTGGCGGGCGAAGGCTATGTTGTGCTGCACGAAAATCGTGGCGCGCAGGTGTCGCCGATGACGCACAAGACGCTACGGAACTTCTTTGTGGCGGCGCCCAT
>JAHEDL010000349.1 GCA_024641255.1 Pseudorhodobacter sp. | reverse complement strand
CCGCATGGCGGGGGGGCACAGCCATGCCGGTACCGAAACCGAACCGCTGGATCTTGCGACGCTGGAAACCCAATTGCTGGAGCTTGGCCCGCAGGTGATGGGCTTTGCCATCGCCGCCCGCTTTGCCACCCGCAATCCGGCGCATGAAATTGCCATCCGCGATCTGGTGCGCCGCGTCACCGGTCGCCCGGCCACCTGTTCGCACGAATTGTCGGCGCAACTGAATGGTCCGAAACGCGCGCTGACGGCGGTGCTGAACGCCCGTCTGATCGGCATGATCGACCGGCTTGTTGCCGCCTGCGAACGCCACCTTGCCGAAATCGGCATCGACGCACCGCTGATGGTGGTGCGCGGCGATGGGGCGCTGATCTCGGCCGCCATGGTGCGCGAACGCCCGATTGAAACCATTCTGTCTGGCCCCGCCGCCAGCATCGTCGGCGCGCGCTGGTTGACCGGCGCGCAAGACGCGCTGGTGTCTGACATCGGCGGCACCACCACCGACGTGGCCCTGCTGCGTGGTGGTCTGCCCGAAATCGACCCCGCAGGCGCCCGCGTTGGCGGTTTCCGCACCATGGTCGAAGCCGTGGCGATGCGCACCACCGGCCTTGGCGGCGACAGCGAGGTTCATCTGAAAACCGAAGGTCTGGTCGGCGGCCTGCGGCTTGGCCCGCGCCGCCTGATTCCCATCGCACTTTTGGCTGCAGACCACCCCGCGATGGTGCATGCCACACTGGACCGCGCGCTTTCCACCGAAACCGCAGGCGAATTTGATGGCCGTTTCGTGGTGCCAATGGCCGGTCAAACCGGCGGCCTGACTCCACGCGAACACACCGTTCTGGCCCGCATCACCGAACCGATGCCAATGGCGCAGGCGCTGACCTCGCGGTTGGAAGTGGCCGCCCTTGAACGCCTTGTCGCGCGCGGTCTGGTGATGATCTCTGGCGTCACCCCGTCTGATGCCAGCCACGTTCTGGGTCGGCTTGACGCATGGGACGCCACCGCCTCGGAAAAGGCCGTGCGCCTGTTGGGGCGGCGGCGCAATGGCGCGGGCGAACGCTTTGCAACCGACGCCGCCGTGCTGGCGCAGGGCATCATCGACCAGCTGACCAGCCAGACCGTTGATTGCCTGTTGGAAGCCGCGTTTGACGAAGACGACGCGTTCGATGGCCAGCCGTCGGAAACGCTGGCCCGCCACCCGCTGACCACCGCAGCGCTGGGCCAACACAAGGGCATCTTGCACCTGTCTGCCCGGCTTGGCGTGCCGGTGATCGGCCTTGGTGCCTCGGCTCCATCCTATTACGGCGCTGTCGGCGATCGGCTGCATTGCCAGATGATCCTGCCCGAACATGCGGGCGTCGCCAATGCCATCGGTGCTGTGGTCGGTCAGGTCAGCCAGCGCGTGCAGGCCATCGTCACCAGCCCGGCAGAGGGTCGCTTTACCGCCCACCTGCCCGACGGCTTGCAGCAGTTCAGCGACCGCAACACCGCACTTGCCGCCCTGGAGGCTGCTTTGATCGCCGAAGCCACTGCCCGCGCCCGCGCGGCAGGGGCGGAAGACCTGCGCGTCACCACCTCGCGCGACGTGCGCGAAGCCGACATCGAAGGCCGCACCATGTTTATCGAAGCGACGATCACCGCCACCGCCAGCGGCCGCCCCCGCGTCGCCCACGCCTGACAGCTTGGGTGCGCGCACCCGCGCACCCACCGCCTGATCCGCGCCGCAGTTTTTTCAATCGCAATCAAAGCGCTGCCGCAGCCGCTCGCCCATGTTTTCAGCTGTTCCCGCCCGCTTCGGCAGCCCTCATTCCATCACCACCAGAAAAACCCGCACGATTCCCCCTTGACGCCCCCGCCCCGCTAAACTACCCAGCGCCCCAGTGGCGAGGTAGCTCAGTTGGTTAGAGCACACGACTCATAATCGTGGGGTCGAGAGTTCGAGTCTCTCCCTCGCCACCACTTTCCAAAAGCTTTGAAATGTATTCAGCTGCCTGCGTGCGTTGGTATTTATGGCCAGCCAGCAGCCTCGCCACGCGTTACGCGATCGCGGCCATTTGAAACCGGACGCCTGTGCGAATGGTTTGTTGAAACGACGCAATATTTTGCTATGGTTTGCCACGAACAAATTTTTTTTGAGGTTAGACATGCGCGATTACAGCGAAAATACCCCTGCCCAAAAAACCGAAGCCGCCGATGGCCGTAAGGCTTGGGTTGCGCCGACCTTGACGGTTTACGATGTTGCGGAACTTACAGAGATTACCATCGGAGGTATTGGTGCTGACTTAGGGTTTTACAGCACCTATAGCTGATCTGCTTTAGCTGATGACCTACATAAGGCGCGTAGATGGACTTGTCGTTGTTGATGGCAAGTCCCTTATTGTTGGTGTGAATGGGACGGTTCGCGCTCTCGATGGAACAGCGCAGCGAATTTGGGACTTGTGCGAATATCCGACAACGCCTGAACGCATTGTTGATGTTTTGTCGGCAGAATTTTCGGTTGAATCGGCAGAATGTCTGGCTGCGGTAACCGCGGTTCTGAATGATTTGGCTGCTGCAGGGTTGGTTGTGGCCGCCCAGCCTTCGCAAGACAGTGCACGGGATGCTTATCTTGGGCTGTTGAAGCGTGCGATTGTCGGCTTGCTGGATATTGAAAACCATCTGCGTCTTGGCGCCTTTGTGGATGCGGCATTCACGGGCAATGCAAACGTTTCCGGCGATTTTATCCACAATATCCGGTATATTGATGTTGATGGCTACGAAGCTCTTGTGCTTGCACAGCACGCCGGAAATACAAGTGGTAACCGCAATATCCGCTTTGCCCACAGTTTCGTCGGGCTGCAGGGCCTCGGCCATATCGAACGCCTGGCAGCGCAGATTTTTGCCGATAGCATCGAAGGTGACTTCGTTGATGCCGGAACTTGGCGCGGCGGCACGGCGATTTACATGCGCGCTTTGCAGACAGCGTATGCACAAACGCATCGCCTGGTTTGGGTGGCTGATAGTTTTACTGGCGTGCCAAAGCCCACCTCTGCCGCCGATCTTGCGGCCAAGCTTGACCTTAGCACCGAACGCTATCCGTGGTTTTACGCCTCGTTGCGCGAAGTTCGGGATAATTTTTTAACCTATGGCCTGCTGGACAGTGGCGTAAAGTTTTTGCCGGGGCTGTTTGCCGATACGCTGCCTGTCGCGCCAATTGATAAAATCGCGCTGCTGCGGTTGGATGGCGATCTTTATAGTTCCACGATGGACAGCTTGAATGCGCTTTACGACAAGGTTGTTTGCGGCGGCTATATCATCGTGGACGACTATGGTTTGGCCCCCTGCAAGCAGGCGATTGACGAGT
>JAHEDL010000339.1 GCA_024641255.1 Pseudorhodobacter sp. | reverse complement strand
GGCTGTCAGCAGGCCAAATCCGATTGCGGCCAGCCCCCCCTGCACCCAACCACAGATGATCGCCGCAGCGCAGGCGCTAAGCCCGATTATTGCCCGATCTTGCGGTGAGAGCCATGCGATGATCTGTTGGGCTGAAATCCGACGGGGTGGCATTATTCATCGCCACTGGCGGGAAGCGTGATTGGCAAATGCAGCTCAATCTCTCCAGCGGCACCGCTGAATTTTGCGCTGTCGGGCCCGACAGAGATCAGGCGCAGGCCGCGCGATTCCGCCCCCGGCACCACAAACTCGATTGGTCCGCCCATGTCATCGCCCAGAAATGCGCCACCGGGTGGTGGGCTGCTAACGGTTCCCAGCAGAACAGGGTTCGGGGCTGTGACGGCGGCCGGAGCCGCTGCAACAACGGGTGCCATTTGTATCGGAAGACCGACATCTGTCGGAGGGTTGACCACGCCGTGGCGCGAGGGTGAAAACAGCGGCCTGTTCAGCAGATCGGCAAACTGGTTCGCCGGAACGGACGCCAGCGGGTTCAGCTTTGCACTTTGCGTCACGGGTGTCGCGGTGGTGGTGCTATCGGTCAGCGACAACGGCGCTGGCCCCCCCGGCAATGCGGTGCGCAGCGTTGCAGCCCAGCGGTCAAGCAGTAGCAGGCTGATCAGTAGCGCAATCAGCAGCAGCATCAAGCGCATGCGTCCGGTCATGGATGCACCTGCCCGGCAAAGGCCGAAAACGCGATTTCGGCGCGGAGTAGCCCCGCCTCTTGCCCCATACCATCCAGCCGCAATCTGTCGATAAACAGCAGTGGCTCGGCTTTTTCAAAGTCAATCAACGCTGCCATCAACTGCGCCTCTGTGCCTTGAAATGTGCCTAATGCCAGCAATTTCGTCAGGGCACCCGCAGGTTCATACCCTTTGGATTCGATTTGCTGAACCTGCAGCCCGGCAAGCTGCACCTGATCCAAGATCTGCGCCTGCAGTTTTGCGGCGGCCAAGCCCGCGGTGTCGCCTGTGATCAACAGTTGCGCCGCTTGAGTGTCAGGGTTTTGCGGTGCTGTGCGCAATGTCTGGGCCAACTGTTCTTGTGCCAGGCTCGCGGCGTGTTGCGACCGGTGCGCGACAAGGCTTGTAGCGCCAGCCAACGCCAACACCAGAACGGGGGGCAGGCAGACCGTTAGCAGCGCCGAAAAGGGCGGGCGATGTTCGGATTTTTGGGTCATGGTGAACCAACCGTCATGCCGGACACCCGGCTTTTGATGGTGAACGTGAACAGCCCGGTTTGCGGGTCAAGCGCCGAGGAGCCTGCAAAATCCACCTCGGCAAAAGCCGGGTCAGCGGCCAGCGCCGGAATGATCGCATCGGGCCGGGTGCTGTGCCCGCCGATTTCAAACTTTCCCGGCTCTATGGTCAACGTGTCAAGCCAGCTTTCATCGGGCAGGCGTCGCGCCAGCAGCGTCAGCACATGCGCAAAACTTTGCGCTTCTGTTTTGCGGGGCAGTAGGGCCAAGGCTGCAGGTGCCTGCGCACTTGCTGTGACGGCTTCGCTTGCCAAACGATCGATGGTTTGGGTTGCGGCGGCGGTTTCTGCCCGTGCATCCAGCACCGATTTGCCTTGCCAGAACGTGACCGCCAGACCCAACCCAAACAGCGCCGCGCTGAGCGCCAAAATACGGTTGCGCCAACGTTGGTGTTGCGCCTGATCGGCGCGAAAAATGAAAGCGGGGCGGTCCGGTGTTGCAGGGCTGATCAGTTCGGCCACAACGCAAGCTTCACGAAGTTGCGCTTCAAATCTACGCAGCGGTGCTACGGGGATCATCGCGAGTATCAGATCGGTTTTTGCAGTTGCGGCCGGATCAGGCCGAATGTCCCAAAGAAAATCCCCTTCGGTCCATGGCGAAATATCTTCCAGCTTTGCCGCCACATAACTGCGCACCCGTGCGGTATCGACGACGGCCTCCGGCACCACAACATGGCGTAAAAGCAGCATGTCTTGCGGCACCAACAGCCGCAGTCTTTGGCTTTTGGGTGCATCGTTGGCAAGCGTCGGCTGTGCCGCCATGTCATAGACGGTCAGCCCGCGCGCTTTGGGCGGCACCACTGTCAGCAACCAATCGGCCACAGTTTCATAGGGCCGCAGCAGCGGGTCGAAGAAGGCAAGGATGCTCATGATCCCTCCGATATGGGCAGGTCGGAAATGGGCCAATCCAAGGTGATGAAATGCAGCACGCCCTGCGCGTCGAGCAAGACAGAGGCCCGCAGCAGTGGGTTGGCGTGATCGGTTTCTTTCGCTGCAGGGTCTACGATACGCAAGGACACCTCGAAATAGCCGTCGCGGCCATTGGTTTGGCCGGTGTTGTAGAAATCGATGCCAGCCGGATTGGCCACTGGCGCGGCCGTCCGCAAGACGCGTGGCGCGGTGGTTGGATCAAGGGTTCGGGTTTTGCCAAGCAATGTCAGATAGGGGCGCAGCCGTTGCCACAGCGCTGGGTCATCGACAAAAAGCAACGCGACTTCGGAAAGTGATCGAAACGCCGCCTCTGTCTGACCGGCCCGCGCCGCCATGATGGCCGAAGCCAAGCGTGCCGCCTGCGCAGGGCTGGCCTGCAACGCGATCAAAACAGCCAGAATAAGCGGTTCACGCGCGGTATTGGGATTTATCAGCCCGTTGGCCGCCTGCACCTGTATCTCGACCGTTCCGCCCGGCAATGCCCAGCGCGTGGGCGTTCCGTCGCGCGGCAAAGCCGTGGTATTCTCAAGATCGACCTGTAACTTGGTCAAGGCAGAGTGCAGTAGGTTTTCGCGCTGAAACTGCGCGCGTTCCGCTTGCAGCCCCGAAATTTCACTGCGGCTCATGCGGGTGACGGCGCCAGCCAAGGCTGCCAGCAACGCAAGTGCTACCAACACCACCAACAACACGGCGCCACGCTCTTTGTGCCAAGGCATCATGGAAAAGCCTCGGGGGGAAGGCTGCAATTTGGGCCGGGGCCCGCGGCGCAGGCCGGTTCAATCAGGTCTGGAAATTCGGCGACAAGTTTCGGAAGCGCGTTGTCATGTGGGGTGGCAATGCCAAAGGCCCGCGGCATCGTGTCAGAATGCTGCCAGCGCGACACCCAGTGGGTGCTGTCTTCAAGATATCGAAATTCTGCCGGGCCTTCGCTTTGCCAGATGAGCAGGGCTTCGCCGAACGCCCCGATGTCGCCATCGCGCGAAAGCATCGCTTCGGACCGCCACAAGGTGAACCCGGCATCACCGGGGCGCAGTTCATAGCGCAGCATGATCGGGGCCGACGGAAACGCATTGCGGCTGGCCAAAGGGCGCGGTGTTTGCGCAAAAGTGACAATCCGTGGCCCGCC
>JAHEDL010000338.1 GCA_024641255.1 Pseudorhodobacter sp. | reverse complement strand
TTAAGGTGATCACCGAGGGTTTGTTCGGCAATAAGGGCTGGAAAGCCGCATGGCGTGAGCCTGATCCGCGCCCCGAATATGATGTGGTGATCATCGGTGGCGGCGGGCATGGGTTGGCGGCCGCCTATTACCTTGCGAAAAACCACGGCATTACCAATGTGGCGGTGCTGGAGAAGGGCTATCTGGGCGGCGGCAACGTCGGCCGCAACACCACGATTGTGCGTGCCAATTATTATATGCCCGGCAACTCGGAATTTTACAGCCATTCGTTGAAGTTGTGGGAAGGGCTTGAGGCCGAGTTGAACTATAACGTGATGCACAGCCAGCGCGGTCAGTTGATTCTGGCGCATTCGGATGGGCAGCGCGACACGCTGGCGCGGCGTGGCAATGCGATGATCAACCAAGGCGACGACGCCGAGTTGTGGACGCGCGATCAGGTGCGTGATTTTGCGCCCTATATCGACTTCGAACAAACGCGGTTTCCGATTTACGGCGGCTTGATGCACAAGCGCGGCGGCACTGCGCGACATGATGCGGTGGCGTGGGGCTATGCGCGCGGGGCCGACCGGCGCGGCGTTGATCTGATCCAAAACTGCGAAGTCACTGGCATTGACGTGGTGAACGGCAAGGTGACGGGTGTGCAAACCACGCGCGGGCCGATCCGGGCCAAGAAAGTTGCAATGGTGGCGGCGGGGCGGTCCAGTCAGGTGGCGGCTTTGGCGGGGCTGCGGCTGCCGATCGAAAGCCATGTGTTGCAGGCCTATGTTACCGAAGGGCTGAAGCCGGTGATCGATTCGGTGATTTCGTTTGGCATGGGGCACTTCTATGTCAGCCAATCCGACAAGGGCGGTTTGGTGTTTGGCGGCGATATTGATTTTTATTCAAGCTATGCCGCGCGCGGTAACCTGCCGATGATCGAGCATGTGATGGAAGCCGGTATGACCTTGATGCCGATGATCGGGCGCGCGAAGATTTTGCGCATCTGGGGCGGGATCATGGATATGACGCCCGATGGCAGCCCGATTATCGACAAGACGCCGATTGAAGGGCTGTTTGTGGATGCCGGCTGGAACTACGGCGGGTTCAAGGCTGTGCCTGCGTCGGGGTGGTGCTTGGCGCATCTGATGGCGACAGGTGAAAGCCACGAGGTTGCCCGCCGCTTCCGTCTGGATCGGTTCCGCACCGGCCATGTGATGGACGAAGAAGGCACCGGCAGCCAGCATAACCTGCACTGAGGGAGAGAGACCATGCGTATACCTTGCCCTGTGTGCGGCACCCGTGATCGGCGTGAGTTTTACTATTATGGCGCGGAGGATTATCTAAAGCGCCCCAGCGATGGCAGTTCGATTGACGAACTGGATAACCATTTGTTTCTGCGGGACAATCCGGCAGGCGTTACCCGCGATTTGTGGTATCACGAAACCGGCTGTGCATCGTGGATGGTGGTCACGCGCAATACGGTGACCCATGAGGTTCTGGGGGCGGAACTGGTGGCAAAACCATCGAAGAAGAAGGGAACCTTGTGATGCGCGTCGAGGGCAAGGGGCTGATTGACCGCAGCAAGACGGTCAGTTTCAAGTTTGATGGCAAGACCTATCAGGGCTTCAAGGGTGACACCGTGGCCTCGGCTTTGCTAGCCAATGGGGTCAAGCTGGTTGGGCGCAGTTTTAAATATCACCGTCCGCGCGGTGTGCTGACCGCAGGGTCGGAAGAACCGAATGCGTTGATCGAGGTGGTGGGGGCCAGCAACCAGACGCCGAACGTGCGGGCGACGGTGCAAGAGATTTTTGATGGCCTGAACACCCGCAGTCAGAACCGTTGGCCAAGCCTGCGGTTTGATGTGCTTTCGGCCAACGATCTGGCGTCGCCGTTTCTGTCGGCCGGGTTCTATTACAAGACTTTCATGTGGCCGAAGGCATTCTGGGAAGGGTTATACGAACCGCTGATCCGGCGGGCGGCCGGCTTGGGCAGCCTTTCGGCCAAGCACGATGAAGGCCACTACGAGAAGGCCTATGCGTTTTGCGACCTGCTGGTGATCGGCTCTGGCCCAACGGGGCTGATGGCTGCTTTGGCGGCGGGTCGGGCGGGTGCCGACGTGATCTTGTGCGAAGAAGATCGGCTGTTGGGCGGCCGGCTGTTGTCGGATGATGGCCAGTTGGATGGCAAGCCTGCGGCGGAATGGCTCGCCAGCGTTACGGCAGAGTTGGACGCGTTGCCGAATGTGCGGATCATGCGGCGCACTACGGTGACCGGGGCCTATGACGGCGGCGTCTATTCGGCGCTGGAGCGGGTTGGTTTGCACCGTGCGCCACGGCCCGATTTGCCGCGCGAAGCGTTCTGGCGCATCACCGCGACCCGCACGGTTCTGGCGGCAGGCGCGTTGGAGCGCCCGATTGCCTTTCCGATGAATGACCGGCCCGGCATTATGCTGGCCAGTGCGGTGCAGACCTATCTGCATAAATTCGGTGTGGTGCCGGGGCGGCGCGTGACGCTGTTTGCCAATAACGATGCGGCACGCGTGGTGGCGCGGCAGTTGATGGCGGCGGGTGTTTCGGTGGCGGCCATTCTGGACAGCCGTGCGGATGCCAGTGCGGTTGAAGATTGCCCGGTTTATTTGGGCGCACAGATCACCGACACCAAGGGCCGTCTTGGGTTGCGCGCGATTTCGGGCAGCCATACGGGGGGCGAATTTCAGATCGAAACCGATCTGTTACTGGTGTCGGGGGGCTGGAACCCGACGCTGCATATCACCTGCCATATGAATGGCCGTCCGCGTTGGAACCCCGAAATTGCGGCCTTTGTGCCATCAGAAGGGGCGATTCCGGGGCTGCGTGCGGCGGGGGCCTGCAATGGCGAGTTTACAACTTTGGGCTGCCTTACGGCTGGTATGCAGGCTGCGGAAGAGGCTTTGGCGGTTCTTGACCGCGCACCGGTGGCTGTCGCCGTGCCTAAGGCCGAAGGTTTGCCCTATAAGCTGACGCCGCTGTGGCAGGTGGACGGTAAGGGGCGGGCCTGGTTGGATTATGCCAATGACGTGACCACCAAGGATGTGAAGCTGGCGGCGCAGGAAGGCTTCCGTTCGGTCGAGCATATGAAGCGCTATACCACGCAGGGCATGGCGCCGGATCAGGGCAAGAACTCTAACATTGGGGCCTTGGCGGTTCTGGCCGATAGCACCGGTCGTGGTATTCCCGAAACCGGCACTACCACATTCCGGCCGCCGTTCATTCCGACTTCGATCGCGGCAATCGGGGCGGGTGGGCGCGGTATGGGGTTTGCGCCGCAGCGCTTTATGACATCGGATCAAGCCAGCCGTGACCGGTCGGCGCCGATGATCGAAGCGGGGCTGTGG
>JAHEDL010000335.1 GCA_024641255.1 Pseudorhodobacter sp. | reverse complement strand
TCAGCAAGCGTTCGACGGCTTCGGCGGTGATGGGGGCGGCACCTGACCACAGCTGCCGCGTTGACACCATATGCACGATAAGCTTCCAGCCCAACAACAGGCCCGCGATATAGGCCAGCGCATACCAGCGCAGGGTCAGGGTCACAGGCCCAAGCGGAATCGAGAAGATCTCGGGCGAGACGTTCGGGAAGGCGATGTAGGACATGGGAACATCCGAATGGTTTAACGCGGTTGTGGGCGGCAGGACGCGGGATGTCAACGCTGGCCAGCGCTGCGCCATCTTGTGCGGGACCGCCGCGCGGACCATATAGGGGGCAATCAAAAGGAGTCCCCGATGACCGCCGGAAACAAATTCTTCGACGATATGTCGAAACTGATGACCAACGCGATGGGCGTGGCGCAGGGCGCCAAGACCGAAGCCGAGACCGCGATGAAAGGTTTTGTCGACCGCTGGATGGCGGATCGCGACTTTGTTACCCGCGAAGAGTTTGATGCCGTGCGCGCCATGGCCCAAAAGGCCCGCGAAGAAAACGCGGCGCTGGCCGCCAGGATTGCAGCACTGGAAGCTAAGCTAAACGGCTGACCGCCACCGTAGCGCGCTTTTGCTTGATATCAATCAGCATCCGGCGCAGGTGGCGCATCTCCATCGGCTTGGTCATCACGATATCGGCACCGGCCGCTTTGAAGCGGTCGATGTCATCGCCCACCACAGCTGCGGTCAGGCCGATGATCGGCAGCGTCAGCCCGCGTTCGCGCAACGCCCGCGCCAATTCATCGCCATCCATTTCGGGCATGAAAAGATCTGTGATCAGCAGATCGGGCGCGTCTTGCAGAATTTTCATCATCGCATCGCGGCCGTTTGACACTACGTCAACCCGGCCGATAAAGCGCGCAAGCTTGGCTTGGGTGACTTCGGCGACCAATTTGTTGTCTTCGGCCAAGATGATATACATCTCGGGGTAGGTGCTGCGATCGGCCTCTTCGGCCTGGGACATGCTGCGGCGATCCGCCTCGTCTGCCAAAGGTTCTGGCAGTTCAATCAGATAGCCTGTGCCGCCGGTTTCGGGGTGGAAGTGCTTGATGCTGCCGCCCAGCGTTTCAATCGACGATTTGGCGATATACAGGCCCAAACCGCTGCCATCGGCATGGCTGCGCGGATCGACGTTGCCGCGTTCAAAGGGCTGGAACAGCCGATCAACTTCGGAATCCAGAATGCCGACGCCGTTGTCGATCACCGCCCAAACGCTGGTGGGGCCGTTGTCGCTGCTGCGGGCGTTGAACACCAGGATCACCTCGGTGCCTTTGGAGTGGATCAGCGCGTTGCGCAGCAGGTTCGACAGCGCCTGCCGCACCCGCGTTTGATCGCCAACGCGAATTTTCTGCGCTTCGTGACTTAGCACCAGCCGGATAGACATGCCGTGTTCTTGCGCCTGCCCGATGAACATATTGCGCACCGATTCCGCCAGATCTGCAGCAGAGTATGGCAGCAGTTTCACCGGCAGGTTCTTGGTTGGGTTCACCGTCTGGCGCATGTCGGCCAAGGTTGACAGCAACTGGTCGGTGGCATCGCGCAGTTGCTTTTGGGTGCGGGGCAGCGCGTCGAGGTCATGCAGATCATCGACCAGCATCGACACCACCGACGCAGGCGTGCGCAATTCGTGCGAAATGATCGAAAACAGTTGCCGCTGTCGTTCCTGTTTCGACGACAGTTCGGCCAAAGTTGCCTGAAGCGCGCGTTCCTGTTGGTGTTCTTCGGTGACATCTAACACCAGGCCGTAGGCAACCTCGTCGCCGCTGGGCGCGGTTTCATACCACAGGCACATCCGCAAAATTTGTTCGGGCTTATCAGCGGTTGGCGTGCGACCAAGCAGCAGGTTGATCTGGCCGTGCTGGCTGCCCAACAGCGCATTGGTCAACTCTGCCAGATTGTTGCCGTCAAACAGGTCAAGAAACTGTGGCAAACGGCCTTCTGCTGCCGTGTGCAGGATGCGCTGGGCGCTGGCATCGGCGCGAAAACTGGCGTTATCAAGGTTAAAGCTTAGCAAGCCCACATCGGCAAAGTCGCGCACACGTTCCAGACGCCGCATCGACGCGCTGCGGTTGTGTTCCGTGTGGTGCAGGTGGTTGCGCAGCGCGATAACGAAGGCCATGAAGGTCAGCGCGAGCGTTGCATAGTGGTCAAGCCAGCCTGACAGTTCGTCCGCGCGGGTGACCGCCCCCAGAAATTCGCCGGTAAGTCCGGCGTAGATCGGCACCCCGGCGATACAGGCCGAAAGCGCGATGGGGGCAGGAAGCGCCAGCACCATAAACAGCGCAATCGCCGCAACATCCAGCGCCGGATGCATGACAAATCCGGCGTTTTGCACCAGCACCATCAGTGGAAAGACTGCGCCGATGGCCAGCCCGATCAAAGTTTGCCGCAGCGTTGGCGCGACAAGCACTGCCAGCAAGAACATCGCGGCAACCACGCCGCCGCGCGCGATCCGCTCTAAAGAAAGGTTAAGAAAGCCAGCATCATAGCCGATCTGCGCCTGATCCGAAACCGGCAGCGCCGCCAACCAGTTGCCGATCACAATCGCCTGCGCAGAACAGAGCAGCAGAAACGCGAAATAGACCACAAGGCAAACCGCCATATCCACCGTGTAGGGGGTAAAGCGCGGCTGAAACAGCCGTTGCACCCCCCGCGCCAGGCCGCCAATCGCAAAGCCGGTGGCCAAATGCAGCAAGAACAGCTTGTTCGCCAGCGCGCCGGTCACGGCGGGTAGATCGACCCAACGGTCGCCAAGCGGGGTGGGCACAAAGAACGGCAGCGCAAATACCCCGGCGAATACCAAAACGGGTATCCACAACCGCCGCAGCGGGTAGAAGATCACGCCGACAATCAGGGTGTAATGCGCGACGTGCGGGCTTAGGTTGACGGCAAAGGCATCATTGCCATGCACGGCGGCCCCCATGCTCATCAACAGGGTCCACAGCAAGACGACGACGATATAGATCAGGGTGATAGAAACCGGCCGTGCCGCCAGTTCGCTGCGAAACTGGTCGTTGCGCGACCGTTCGAAATCACGAAACACAAAGTTGTGCTCGGGCTGCAAAACACTTCCACCGGCTGGCTGTGCCATGTTCAATCGCCGCTGCCTCTAATCATTTGTGAGTAATCACGATTACAACAAACTGGCGGTCACAACAGGCGCCCGCAACCATCTAAATCGGCGATTCGGATGACCAAAAGGTATAGATTTAGCCGTTGAAAACTAAATTATAAAAAAGAAAAAGCAAATAGTAGCGCGACTACGCGCTGCGACACATCAAGCTGTTACTTGGAATGTTGGTGGAGCCAGGGAGGATCGAA
>JAHEDL010000332.1 GCA_024641255.1 Pseudorhodobacter sp. | reverse complement strand
GCTGCCCCATCTCGGACCGGATCTTGTTTTCGGTATGGCTGTTGTTTTGGTAAGGCGGCAAGCCTACCGCCGCCAATTCGTCATTTTCAACCCCACCCGTCTTGTTGCCGCTCCAGGTGCCGTTCTGCGCCTGTTCGCAATGCACCAATTCATGCCCCAGCCCCACCGCAGGCGGCCTGTTCATATAGGGCTGCGATCCATCGCCAATCTGGGTCTTGTCAGGATTGTAATTCAACGTGCTGCCAGACCCAGGCCCCGCCGAGCCATCAGGGCGCAAATTCGCCGCCGCTGTGGTGCCGTTTACCGAATTTCCCGCCGCCGAATGCACAATCGTCACCGGCCCCTTGCCCGGCGCGTTCAGGCTTTGCAGCAAATCATGGCCGGTTGGCGTCGCATCCAACCGCTGCAAATCGCGCACCACCGCATCGCGGAACGCCTTGCCGCCTTTGATGGTGATATTTGCACCAACATGCGTCACCACTGACCCGTCGGCCAAGGTTTCTTCCCACACGTTCAGCCCGCCCGGCGCCCCCGGTGCCGGAGTGGCCACGATGCCAATCATCACCGAAGGCTCGCCCATCAAGATCAGCCCGCCCTTCACCGTCGGGTCAAACTGCCGCGAGGCTGGCAAGCCGCAGATCAAAACGGTGGGCGAACCGAAGATGATCATGTCGACAGGCACCGGAATCGGCGCCACGCAACTGCAAAGATCGGTCATCCGTGCGGCGGGCTTCTTGCCGATCATCACCGTCACCGCGCAGGGCGGAATAACCGGCAAGGTCGCGCCCATGCACATCGGGCATGTATGCGGGTCACCCAATCGGGCCGCCGGAAAGCCAACCATTGCAATGCCTTCGATCAATCAGTGATCAAAGGCTATGCCTGCCCCGATTTTCTGTCAAGAAAACCGCTTAGTTGCCTTGGGTGCCACCTTCATCGGCCTGACCCTGCTGCGCCTCTAGCGCCCGCCACTTTGCAACATTCTCGTTATGCTGCGCCAAGGTTTCGGCAAACGCATGGCCGCCCGAACCGTCGGCCACGAAATACAAATACTTCGTGGTGTCAGGGTTCAGCGCCGCTTCAATGCTCAACCGGCCGGGGTTGGCAATCGGCGTCGGCGGTAGCCCGTCGATCACATAGGTGTTCCACGGCGTTTCACGCTTCAACTCGCTTTGCCGCAGGCCACGGCCCAAAACCCCTTCGCCTTTGGTGATGCCATAAATCACCGTCGGGTCGGTTTGCAGCTTCATGTGCTGCGCCAAACGGTTGATGAACACGCTGGCAACCTGCTTGCGCTCTTCCGGTATCCCGGTTTCCTTTTCAACGATCGACGCCATGACCATTGCTTCTTCCGGCGTCTTGTAGGGCAGGCCATCGGCCCGCGTCGCCCACAACTCGGCCAAAGTGGCCGCTTGCCGCGTTTCCATTTCGGTCACAAGCCCGGCCCGGTCCGCGCCCTTTTCAACCTCATAGCTGTCAGGCGACAGCGTGCCTTCGGCTGGCACATCCTTGATGGTTCCGTCCAGAAAATCCGCCCGCTTCAGCGCATCTACAACTTGCCACGAAGTCACACCTTCCGCCAACGTCACCCGCCAGCGAATATCGCTGGATTGTGCCGCATCCAGATATTCGGTCGGTGCCGCCGTTGTTGCAGGATCAAATTTCACCACATCGACATAGCGGTTGGTCGCCGGATCCAACTCGCGCAGCACCACCTCTGCCGCCGCGACCGAAATGCGGAAGTTAACCTCGCGACCACAGGTCGATTGACCACCCGCCGTCAGCGCCGCCAAAACCTCGCCCATCGACGCCTTTGGCTGCAACAGATAGCTGCCAAACTTCAAATCCTTCGCACGCTGCGAATAATCCGCACCAATGCGAAAGATCCGCGCATCCGAAACCGCGCCATCGGCTTCCAGAGCGCGGCTAACCTGGCTCAGCGACGCGCCCTTTTCCACCTTGAAGCAAATCGCCTCTGCCAACGGCCCCGGCCCGGTAAACTGCTGCCGCCCCCAGGCAATCAGCCCGAAAAGCACGACCAGCACCACGATAAAAAGCGTGAGTGCATTCGAGGCGACAGCGCGCCACATTAGCCTTGCACCCGGCCCAGCACCAAGCTGGCATTGGTGCCGCCAAAGCCGAAGGAATTCGACAAGGCGACATCAATCTTGCGCTTGACCGCCTTGTTCGCCGCCAGATCAAGCTTCGGGGCCACAGCAGGATTATCAAGGTTGATCGTTGGCGGTGCGATTTGATCGCGAAGTGCCAGCACGCAGAAAATCGCCTCAACCGCGCCAGCCGCCCCCAACAGGTGACCAATCGCCGATTTGGTCGACGACATGGTCGCCTTGGCCGCCGCATCGCCCATCAGGCGTTCAACCGCACCCAACTCGATGGTGTCGGCCATGGTCGACGTGCCATGCGCGTTGATGTAATCGACATCCGCTGGCGAAATCCCCGCCCGCTTCAGCGCCATCTGCATCGACCGGAAGCCGCCATCACCATCTTCCGACGGCGCGGTGATGTGATAGGCATCGCCCGACAGGCCATAGCCCAGCACTTCGGCATAAATCTTGGCACCGCGTGCCACGGCATGTTCGTATTCTTCCAACACCACCACGCCCGCGCCTTCGCCCATCACGAAACCATCGCGATCGGCATCATAAGGGCGGCTTGCCTTGGCAGGATCGTCGGCGCGCTTGGTCGACAGCGCCTTGCAGGCGTTAAAGCCAGCAATACCAATTTCCGAAATCGGTGCTTCAGCACCGCCCGCCAACATCACGTCTGCGTCGCCCCATTGGATCAACCGCGCCGCATCGCCAATCGCATGCGCGCCGGTCGAACAGGCGGTCACAACCGCATGGTTCGGCCCTTTGAAACCAAAGCGGATCGAAACCTGACCCGAAATCAGGTTGATCAGCGACCCCGGAATAAAGAACGGCGAAACCCGCTTCGGGCCCTTTTCCTTGATCAGGACCGCAGTTTCCGCAATCGAGGTCAAGCCGCCAATGCCCGACCCGATCATCACGCCCGTGCGGCAGCGATCTTCTTCGGTCGCAGGCTCCCAGCCCGAATCCCGCACCGCCTGCACCGCAGCCGCCATGCCGTACAAAATGAAATCGTCAACCTTGCGGCGGTCTTTCGGTTCCATCCACTGATCGGGATTGAACGTGCCGTCGCTGCCATCGCCAAACGGAATTTCGCAGGCGTATTGCGTCACCACATTGCTCGCATCAAATCGCGTGATATGGCCGGCGCCCGATTGCCCCGCCAACAGCCGGGTCCATGTTTCTTCGACGCCACATGCCAAAGGCGTGACCATTCCCAGACCCGTTACAACGACACGACGCATA
>JAHEDL010000329.1 GCA_024641255.1 Pseudorhodobacter sp. | reverse complement strand
GAAAGCGGGCTGTTTTCGGCCACAGCCCTGATGATGGGTTGGATCGGCACGGTGGAACTGGCCGCGCACGGTATCACCATGGAGGTGGCGGCACTATCGTTCATGGTGCATCTGGGGCTGTCGAATGCCGCCACCGTGCGTGCGGGACGGGCCGATGGCGCAGGCGATGTGCAGGGCCTGCGCGATGGTGCCAAGGTCGCCATCGCGCTGTCGTTGCTGTTTGGCCTAAGCATGGTGGCGCTGTTCCTGACGCTGCCGGAACCCATCATCGCGCTGTTTCTTGATGAAACCAAACCGCGCAGTGGCGAAATCATCGCTTTTGGCGTCAAGCTGCTGGCGATGGCCGCACTGTTCCAATTGGCCGATGCGATGCAGGTGATGGCGCTGGGCCTGCTGCGCGCGATCAAAGATACCCGTGTGCCGATGCTCGCCGCCGCGTTCAGCTATTGGGGCATCGGCATTCCGTCGGGCTATTTTCTGGCCTTCAACGCCGGCCTTGGCGGCGTGGGCCTGTGGTTTGGTCTGGTCATCGGGTTGCTCTTTGCCGCCGTCACCATGATGTGGCGGTTCTGGCACAAGGCTGCGCGGGTCTGATCCCATCCTCTTGGCCTAAATATCCTGGGGGTGAGGCGCTTTGCGCCGAGGGGGCAACGCCCCCTTCCTGCCCACTATTCCGCCGCCTCGCCCTTCATCAGGCGTTCGGCTTTCTTTCGCACCAGAACCGACCGCAGGTCGTGCATGGCCAAAAGCAACAGGTCGGTCACCTCGTCCAACTGCGTTTCTGACGCTTTCGACTGCACCCATTGCGTCGTCAGGTTCAGGTGGTCGACCGCGCGCAGGATGTCGTCGACATCGCGCGCGGCCAGCGTGGCTTGGCGCTTGGCCACCCAATCGCTGATCAGGGCGATTTCGTCGGCAGTCAGCTTGCGGTCGCCATGCGGCTTGATGTTGCCGTTCTTGACGTTGACGGCGGCGATCTCTTCCATGTCGATGCGACGCTGGCGGTTTTCACTGTCGACGTGAAACACCGCCGCGCCGTTGTCGCGGATTCGGAAGTAATATTCGGGCAGATCGCCAGCCATGGTTTCCTTCAGGTCAAAGACGCGCAGAAGCTTTGGATGCGCGCACAGGCGTCGCGCAGAACCTCGTCTGCGGTAGCGTAGCTGACGCGGAAGTTTGGCGAAAGCCCGAAGGCCGCGCCGAACACAACGGCGACCCCGGTTTCTTCCAAAAGTGCTGTGGCGAACACCTCGTCATTGGTGATCTTGGTGCCTGCGGCGCTGGTTTTGCCGATGCAGCCGGAAATATCGGGATAAACATAGAACGCGCCTTCCGGTTTCGGGCATTTGATGCCTTTGGCGTCGTTCAGCATCGACACCACCAGATCGCGGCGGCGTTCGAACAGCTTGCGGTTCGGGGCAAGGAAGTCTTGCGGGCCCGTCAGCGCCTCGAGCGCGGCATATTGCGACACCGAACAGGGGTTCGAGGTGGATTGCGATTGAATCGTGCCCATCGCTTTGATCAGCGCCACCGGACCGCCGGCATAGCCGATACGCCAGCCGGTCATGGCGTAAGATTTCGACACGCCGTTGCAGGTCAGTGTGCGATCATACAGTTTTGGCTCGATCTGGGCCGGGGTGGTGAATTCGAAATCGTCGAACACCAGATGTTCATACATATCATCCGACATGATCCAGACATGCGGGTGCTTCAGCAGCACATCGCACAGCGCGCGCAACTCTGCCCGGGTATAGCCCGCACCGGTGGGGTTTGACGGCGAATTGAAGATGAACCACTTGGTTTTCGGCGTGATCGCCGAATCCAGTTGCGCGGGCGTCAGTTTGAAATCGGTGTCGATGGTGGCCACCACCGGAACTGGCGTGCCACCCGCCAGCAGCACCATATCGGGGTAACTGACCCAATAGGGCGCCGGGATGATCACCTCGTCGCCCGGATTGCAGGTGGCCATCAGCGCATTATACAAAATCTGCTTGCCGCCGGTGCCGACGCTGATCTGGTTCGGCTGATAGGTCAGGCCGTTTTCGTTCAGGAACTTGGCGCAGATCGCCTTTTTCAGTTCGGGGATACCGTCGACGGCGGTGTAACGCGTGCGGCCGGCGTCAATCGCGCGTTTGGCGGCTTCGCGGATGTTGGCAGGGGTATCGAAATCGGGTTCGCCAGCGCCAAGGCCGATCACATCGCGGCCCGCAGCCTTCAGCTCTGCCGCTTTGGTGGTGACGGCAATGGTGGGCGAGGGTTTGACGCGGGCGAGGGTATCGGACAGGAAGGCCATCTGTGTCTCCGTTAAGGCAGGCAGGGCTGGAATGGGCGCGCGGCTTGTCTTAGGCTTGGGGACGGTTCGGATCAAGGGATGACGGTAATGGAAACGGCAGAAGCGCGGTTGAAACGCATGGCGATGCGGTCGTGGCGGCGCGGCACCAAGGAAATGGACCTGATCCTTGGCCCCTATGCTGATGCGAATCTGGCAGCGATGAGCGAAGAGCGGCTGGCGGTTTATGACCGGTTGCTGGCCGAAAATGACACCGATCTGCTGCCTTGGGTGTTGGGACAGGTGCCAGCGCCCGCATATTTAACCGATTTGATCGCAGAGATCGCGATTTTTGCACGCGCCCGCCTTTCTCGCGCCTGATTTTCGCGCAAGCTTGGTCTGAATTTACCTTATCTTTGGGTTTTGTGACGATTCTGCCTCCAGTTGCCATTGGTCGCGGAGTTGCAGATGACCTTACATGACCCCCTGCTGGACGGCTCGCAAAAGCTGATGATGGCGGGCTATCTTGATAACCTTGCCTTGCTGGAGCGGCTGCATCGGCTGCTTTTGGATGTGATCAAGGATGAATTCGAACGGCTGGCGATCCTTGAGATCAACTCGGTGCAGGCCTTGTTGTTGTTCAACATCGGCGAAAACGAGGTGACGGCGGGCGAGTTGAAATCGCGCGGCTATTACCAAGGGTCGAACGTGTCGTATAACCTGAAAAAGCTGGTCGAGCTGGGCTATATGCATCACCAGCGGTCTGACATTGACCGCCGCTCGGTGCGGGTGCGGCTGACAGAAAAGGGGCGGCGGGTGCGCGGGCAGTTGACCGACCTGTTCGAGCGCCACGCCGAAGGGCTGACCAAGCGCGGCTTGGTGGATGCGACGGGGATGGAGCACATGAACCAGTCGCTGAAGCGGATGGAGCGGTATTGGACCGAACAGATCCGCTATATTTACTAAGATCGGGCTGTTTTGCGGGGCTGCCCTTGGCTTGGCCAGAAGGGTCAAGAGGCGGGTAGGCCGCTGGGTGCCGCGGGCGATTTCGGCTTAGCGCCAGAACCGGGCATTAGCGCCAGAACC
>JAHEDL010000321.1 GCA_024641255.1 Pseudorhodobacter sp. | reverse complement strand
ATCTGCGCGCCTTCGGCATCGGCAATCTTGCGCAACAGCGCCATCTGCACTTCGGGTTCGATCCGTTTCAGGTCAAACCGCTGGCAGCGTGACAGCACCGTCACCGGCACTTTGCGAATTTCGGTGGTGGCAAAGATGAACTTCACATGCGCTGGCGGCTCTTCCAACGTCTTCAGCAACGCGTTGAACGCGGCGTTCGACAGCATGTGCACTTCGTCGATGATGTAGATCTTATAGCGGGCAGAAGCGGCGCGATAGTGAACAGAATCAATCACTTCACGCATGTCGTTCACGCCGGTGCGCGATGCTGCGTCCATCTCCATCACGTCAACGTGGCGGCCTTCGGCAATGGCGCGGCAGGGTTCGCACAGCCCACAGGGTTCGGTGGTGGGGCCGCCCTTGCCATCGGGGCCGACACAGTTCAGCCCCTTGGCGATGATCCGCGCCGTGGTGGTTTTGCCGGTGCCACGAATGCCGGTCATCATGAAGGCATGCGCGATGCGATCCGCCGCGAAGGCGTTCTTCAGCGTGCGCACCATCGCCTCTTGGCCAACCAGATCGGCAAAGGTCGCCGGGCGGTACTTGCGGGCAAGAACCTGATAGGCGTGGTCCGATGTGTCTTTTGCCGCAGCGTCGGTCATAATCTCTCTCGGATTCGGGTCGGGACAGACTAAGGCCAGCCGCTTGAAACGTAAACCAAAGAGGATCGGATGCGCCTGACAATCGCCGAAATCGCACTGGGGCAGGGCGCGCTGGGGCTGTGCCCGATGCCGGGGCGCAGCGGCGCCTATGCCGCAGACCTGACCGTGCTGAAAAATTGGCACCCTGATCTGGTGATCAGCTTGACGACCGGTGCAGAATTGGCGCGCATCGCGCCCAATTTGGCCGCTGACCTTGCCGCCGCCAGTATCGCCTGGCGCGCCTTTCCGATCGCCGATTTCGATATTCCGGGGGCGGATTGGCCCAGCATCGCCGCTGCCGCGCATGCCTGCCTTGGCGCCGGCGGCAAGGTGCTGCTGCATTGCATGGGCGGCTGCGGTCGGTCGGGCAGCGTGGCGTTGCGGCTGATGGTTGAAACCGGCGAAGCCGCCGCCGATGCCTTCACCCGCCTGCGCGCTGCCCGCCCCTGCGCGGTGGAAACCGATGCGCAATACCGCTGGGCCTCGCTCGGTTTTATCTAAATTATCATCCTCTTGGCGAAAATATCCCACGGGGGAAGGGCTGCTGCGCAGCCCGTGGGGGTGTGAAACCCCCATGCGCCGCTACCGCTTGGCCTGACCGTGTTTTGACGCCGATTTCTTGGTAAACTTGCCCTGTGCCCGCACCCGTGATGCCGCCATCGCCTCGGCATTGGCCTTTTCTTCCGCCACCAACTTGCGCCAACGGGCCAGCCGTGCTGCCGTCAACTCCCCCGCCTTGATCGCTGCCTGCACGGCACAGCCCGGTTCGCTGTCATGGCCGCAATCGCGAAACCGGCAATCCGCCGACAATTCGATCAGGTCGGAAAACAGGCTTTCGATGCCCTCTGCCACTTCGGAAAGCTGCAACTGCCGCACGCCGGGGGTGTCAATCAGCCAAGCCCCGCCGGGCAGCGGCAGCAGATGCCGCGCGGTGGTGGTGTGGCGGCCCTTGGCATCATCTTCGCGGATCGCGCCGGTTTCGCGGGCATGGCCCGACAGGCTGTTGGCCAGCGTCGATTTGCCCACCCCCGAAGACCCCAGCAGCACCACGGTTTGCCCCGGAGCCAGCCATTCGGCCAGCGCCGTTGCGGCCTGCACTTCGCGCGCGTTCAGCAAAACCACCGCCTGATCGCGGCCCAGATCCTTGGCGGCGGCGATGTAAGGCGCGGTATCGTCGCACAAATCCGCCTTGGTCAGCACAATCACCGGCGTGATGCCCGCCGCATGTGCCAACACCAGATAGCGTTCCAACCGCGCCTCGTTGAATTCGGCGTTGCACGAAGATACCACGAACATCGTGTCAACATTGGCGGCGATCAGCTGGGTTTCGGTGCCGGTTCCGGCGGCGCGGCGGCGCAGCAGGCTGTGACGGTCCAGCACCCGCGCCACGCGCGGCCCATCGGCCAAAACCCAATCCCCCACGGCCATGGCCGCCACCGACAGGTTCGGCGGGCATAGCAGCTCCACCGGACCGTGCTCGGTCAGTGCTTGCACGCGGTCGCGGTGCAGTGACACCAGCCGCGCCGGCAACAGCCCCGCCTCTTCTGGCAGGACTTGGGCGGCGAAATCGGCAGACCAGCCGAGGGCGACAAGACGGTCAGGAAGCGTTTGCATGGTGCCAAGCATAGGGCAATGCGCCCCACCCGCAAGCAGGGCCCGCAAGCAGGGCTTGAACTTGCGCTAAAACCGCGCAAGGTCTGCGCAAACGCCGGAGGTTCCCATGGCCCGCATCGCAATTCTTACCGTGTCCGACCGCGCCGCGAAGGGCGAATACGAAGACCGGGGCGGCCCGGCTTGCGAAGACTGGCTGCGGCGGGTGATCACCTCGCCGGTAGAAATCCTGCGCCGCATCACGCCCGATGGCCGCGAGGCGGTGGCGGCAGAGCTGTGCGATCTGGCCGATGTTTGGCAGGCCGACCTTATTCTTGCCACCGGCGGCACCGGCCCGGCGCCGCGCGACCAGACCCCCGAAGCCATGGCGGATGTGATCGGCATGGAGCTTGCCGGTTTTGGCGAAGCCATGCGCGCCGCCAACGGCCGCGTGGTGGCCACCGCGATTCTATCGCGGCAAGGCGCGGGGGTGCGTGGCAAAACCCTGATCATCACATTGCCCGGCAGCCCCAATGCCATCGGCACCAGCCTAGAGGCGGTTTTTGCCGCCGTGCCCTATTGCCTTGACCTGATAGGCGCGGGCCGCATTGAAACCGACCCCGCGATCATCAAGGCGCATCGGCCAAAGGCGTGACGCGCGCCGGTTTCGCTGCCTTTACGCGCCAAGCCCCTGCGCGGGCAACAATTGCACCGCGTTGATCTGCCAACCGTTTGGGGTTTCGACCATCATGTAATCCAACAGATGCGTGCGCCCGGCGGTATCGGTGATCATCACCCGCTGCCACAGGTTTCCGGCCACCGTGCGCAGCTCTAGCATCTGCACCGCGCGATGCTGCCAGACCATCGGATAGCCTTGCTTCACCATGGCTTCGAAATTCGGCACCGTGCCGAAAATGCCGTGGATGGTGGGCGAGGCATAGGTCCACGCCGCCGCGAAATCATCCGCCGCAAAAGCGTCCAGTTGTTTGCGGATGGTGTCTTGAATCGGCGCGTCTTGCGCCACGGCGCCTGTTGCAAGCGCAAGGCTTAGTCCCAACACGGCAAGGTTCAGTCGCATCGCAACCTCCTTT
>JAHEDL010000308.1 GCA_024641255.1 Pseudorhodobacter sp. | reverse complement strand
ATCGACGGCTATGAGATCGACGATTTCTGTCTGGGCGATACCGGGTCGATGTTTGGCCATTCGCCGCCGCCGGTTGTCAAGGCGATCAAGGCGCAGGCCGGGCGCGGTTTGACCTATATGCTGCCGTCCGAAGATGCGCTGGCGGCGGGCAGGTTGCTGAGCGACCGCTTTGGCGCGCTGCGCTGGCAGATCGCCACCACCGCCACCGATGCCAACCGCTTTGCCATTCGGGTGGCGCGTGCGGTGACGGGGCGGCCAAAGATTCTGGTGTTCAACGGCTGTTATCACGGCACGGTTGACGATGTGATGGTGGAACTGGTCGACGGGGTGACCCGCAACCGGCAGGGCTTGCTTGGGCAGGTTGCTGATCTGTCGCAGGGGGCTGTCTGCGTGGAGTTCAACGATCTGGCCGGGGTCGAGGCGGCCTTGGCCAAGGGTGATGTTGCGGCGATTCTGACCGAACCGGTGATGACGAATTCCTGCATGGTGCTGCCGGTGGCTGGCTTTCACGACGGGTTGCGCACCTTAAGCCGTCGTTACGGCGCGCTGTTGATCATTGACGAAACCCACACGATTTCGAGCGGCTTGGGCGGCTATACCGCTGTGCATTCGCTGAGCCCCGACATGTTCGTGGTTGGCAAATGTGTGGCGGGCGGGATGCCCACTGCCGTCTGGGGCATGACCGAGGCGGTTGCCGAGCGTTACGCCGTGGCCAATGCGGAACGCGCGCCCGGACATTCTGGCATGGGCACCACCTTGTCGGCCAATCCGATGCAGTTTGCCTGTCTGAAGGCCAATCTGGCCGAGGTGATGACGGCCAAGGCCTATGCCCATATGGAAAAGCTGGCAGAACGGTTGTCAGCAGGTTTGGCGAAGGTAATCGACCGGGTTGCCGCGCCTTGGCATGTGGTGCGGGTTGGCGCGCGGGTTGAATTCATCTGCGCCCCCGGCCCGTTGCACAACGGATCAGACGCCGCCCACGCGCATCAGCCTGCGGTGGAAGCCGCGCTGCATGTGGCGCTGTTGAACCGGGGCTGCCTGATTGCGCCGTTTCACAACATGATGCTGTGCAGCCCTGCCACCAAGAAACGTCAGGTGGACCGGCTGATTGCCGCCTTTGACGAAGTGATGACCGACCTTTTTGCCCCGACGCAAACCCACCGAGATTGATATGACCGAGCACATCAGCCCCTCTGGCTCTACCGTAGCCGAAGCCGAAGCCTTTCTTGCCGCGCACCCCGAAATTGAGGCGTTTGACATCGTGCTGCATGATGCCAACGGCATTGGCCGCGGCAAGATCATCCGTCGGCACGAGTTGCTGAGCATGTTCAAAGCCGGGCGGCATTTGCCGATCTCGATCCTGGGTTTGGACATCTGTGGCGAGGATGTGCATGAAACCGGGCTGATCTGGGACGAAGGCGATGGTGATCGCCGCGCCTGGCCGGTGCCGGGGTCTTTACGCGCCATTCACGCCAGCCAGCCGCCGCGCGGCGAGGTGTTGATGTGCGTCTACGAGTTGGACGGCGCCCCGATGAGTTCAGATCCGCGCCATGCGTTGCAGCGTCAGGTGGATGCGATGGCGGCGGAAGGGCTGTATCCGGCAGGTGCGTTCGAGCTGGAGTTCTTCTTGCTGCAAAACGACCGGGGACCGGATGGCAAGATGGTGCCGGCGCGCGATGTGCTGGACGGGCGGCGCAATTCGAAAACCGATGTGTATTCGGTGGACCAGCTGCATGGCATGTTGCCGCTGTTCAACGATGTCTATGCCGATGCCGCCAAGGCCGGGATCAAGGCGGAAACGCTGATTTCCGAATTTGCGCCGGGGCAATACGAGTTGACGCTGCATTACCGTGAAAACGTGATGCAGGCAGCGGATGATCTGATGCGGCTGAAGCGGATCGTGCGGATGCATGCGCGCCAGCACGGCGTCACCGCTTGTTTCATGGCCAAACCGAACGAGAATTACGCAGGCTCGGGGATGCATTTCCACGTCTCGCTGCAAGACGCAGCGGGCAAGAACGTGTTCATCGAACCGGTCGAGGGCGTCTATAACGACAAGATCCTGCACGCTTTGGGCGGCCTGCGCGCCACGATGGGCGAATCGATGTTGGTGTTTGCACCGCATGCCAACAGCTGGCGGCGGTTTGCGTCGAACTCTTACGCGCCGGTCAGCCCGACATGGGGGGTGAACAACCGCTCTGTCGCGCTGCGGATTCCGGCCGGGGATATTCGGGCGCGCCGGATCGAACACCGCCCGGCAGGGGTGGATGCGAACCCCTATCTGGTGGCGGCAACGGTGCTGGCTGGGGTGCGGCACGGGCTTGCCAACCGCATTGATCCGGGCCCCGAAACCAAGGGCAATGGCTATGCCGAAGGTGCCGATGCGCCGCCGATTCCGGTGGATTGGCGGTCGGCAATCGAGGCGGCGAAGGCGTCAGAGTTCCTGAAAGCCGCCTTGGGCGAAGACATGCACCGGACCTTTACCGCGATCAAGGCGGCGGAATATGGGCGGGTGATGCGGACGGTGTCGGAAGTGGATTTCGACCTCTATCTGCATACGGTCTGACGGGGTTCGCGCGTCGCCGCCTTAAGCGCGAAGGTAGCGACACTCGCCCGCGCACACCGCGCGTCCGGCGGTGATCGCCTGCGCTATCAGCGCGGGCACACGCCGGTCCAGCCCCAAGGGCGGCAGAATACGGCCAGCAAAGCCAGCAATAGCCAAGGCCTGCGGGATATCGCGGGTGACATGGTCGCCGTTGGCGGCAAAGAACGGCAGGCACAGCGCTTTGGCGCCGAAACCTTCTACGGCGTTCAGTTGCGGGCTTTGGTCGATGAATGCCGCCTCGACCCGGGCGATGCCTGCCGCGCGCAACCGGTCGGCCAGATGCTGCGCAATGTCGGATGGCGCCCGGCTTTTGAACGACCCATGCGCCGCGATCAAAACCTCGTCGGCACCGCCCGCCTCTTGGATCACCTGCACCGCCAAGGCATGCAGTGCCGGATCGCAGCCCAACGGCTCTAACACCTGCCACGCAGGCACCCCGGCCTCGCGCAGCTTGGCGGGCAGATGCACGCGGGTAAACCAGCCCCCCGCCATGAACATCGGAAACACCACGCCTTCGGGACCCAACTGCGCAAGCGCCGCAGCCAAGGCACCGGGCTCGGCCAAAGTCGCCGATGCCACCACCCGCCCCGGCAACAGGGCAGCAACCGCTGCCGCCACGGCGGCCAATTCAGCCGCGGCAGGGGCCGGATCAGAAGGTTGGCCATGGGCCACGATTAACGCAGGTGGGGGCATCGAAAAACCTTTCATTCCCCCGCCAACCTAGGGCTTTGCCCAACCGCGACAAGCCCCAACGGCGCGGCGGCTGCCAGCGACG
>JAHEDL010000304.1 GCA_024641255.1 Pseudorhodobacter sp. | reverse complement strand
GTCACGCCGCAAGTCAGCAAGACAGATTTGGTCAACCTGCAGGTTTCGCAAGAGTTGTCAGCCGTTGTCGGTCAAAGCGACAATGGCGCAACCTTGACGCCGACATTGCGGCAACGGTCAATCAGCACCCGTGTGGCGGTTTATGACAAGCAGACCGTTGCTTTGGGCGGGTTGATTTCTACGCAATCGACCGCAGGCAAAAAGTCGAACCCGATCTTTGGCATCTTGGGCGGCCAGAAAACAAAAGACAACGCGCGCACAGAGTTGGTGGTGTTTCTGACACCGCATGTGATGCGGGATCAACATGATGCCGCTGCCGCGTCGGAAGAGCTGCGCCGCAAAATGTCGCTGATGTCGGGTGAATGATGGCAACGGGCGGCCCGCTGACCGGCGCGCCAGCCGGTGACCCGCTTGCGACGGCGCGCCAACTTGCGCTGTCTTATGGCTTGGCGATGGTGGATGACAGCGAGTGGCCCGCAGATCTGCGCCTGCCGCCCGAAATTTCGCTGCGGTTCTTGCGCGGTGCAACAATGCTTCCCTTGGGCCAATTGCCCAGCGGCGCGGAACTGGTGGTTTTGGCAGACCCGTCAGATCAGCCTGCGCTGGACGCCTTACGCGCGGCCCTTGGCAGGCCGCTGGAGTTGCGGGTTGGATCTGTTCCGGCGATCGTGTCGCGCATTGAAGCGTTGGCCCGCAGCAATCCATCGTTCAGTTTGGGCGCCCTTGCCGGAAGCGATCTGGCGCTGTCCGACGATGACGACGATGTGCAAGATAGCGCGCTGGATGCACCGGTAATCGCGCTGCTGGACCGGTTGCTGGAAACGGCGGTCGAAGCGCGCGCCACCGATGTGCATTTCGAACCCGGCGCCACCGGAATGGCCATTCGCCACCGGGTCGATGGTATGCTGCGCCCGGTGACCAATGTTGCGGCGGCGACGGGTCGGGCGCTGGTGGCGCGGTTGAAAATTTTGGCGGGGCTGAACATCGCAGAGCGACGGCAGGCCCAAGACGGCCATATCCGCGCGACGATTGCGGGAAACAGCTATGATCTGCGCTGCGCCACCTTGCCATTGGTGGACGGTGAAGGTGCGGCGTTGCGCATTCTTGCCGGTCGGCAAACATTGCCGCGTCTGGCGACGCTTGGCCTGCAGCCATCCGCCGAAGCGCATTTTCGCCGCGCACTCGCACAAAGCCACGGCTTGATTTTGGTAACCGGCCCAACCGGCAGCGGCAAGACAACCACCATGGCCGCCGCTACCGGCGAATTGAATGATCCGCGTCGCAAGATCATCTCGATCGAAGATCCGGTGGAATACCATATTGCTGGCGTCAGTCAGGTTCAGGTCAACCCGGCAATCGGGTTAACCTTTTCCGCAGGACTGCGGGCCTTCATGCGCGCCGACCCTGACGTGATGCTGGTGGGCGAGGTGCGAGACGCTGAAACCGCAAATATCACGGTGCAGGCGTCGCTCACCGGGCATCTGGTGCTTACCACCCTGCATACCAATTCGGCGGCAGGTGCGGTGGTGCGCCTGTCCGAGATGGGGGTTCAGCCCTACTTGCTGGCGGCGACCCTGCGATGCAGCGTTGGGCAGCGACTGGTCCGGCAGTTGTGTCGCAATTGCCGCCAACCGGTGACCGAACCCTTGCCCTTCCCTGCCGAAGTGCTGGCGCGGGCCGGTCTGTCAGCCACCACACCGGTTGCCAGCTTTCGCGCTGGGGGCTGCGATCAATGCGGCAACACCGGTTATTTCGGACGCAGTGCCATTTTTGAAGTCATGCCGATCACCGAAAGTCTGCGGGCATTGGTGGCGCAAGGTGCCACGACCGGCGCGCTGCATGCGCAGGCCTTGGCGGATGGCATGATGCCGTTGCTGGGCGACGGTTTGGCGCGGGTGGTTGCCGGAGTGACCAGCGCCGAAGAAGTGCTGCGCGTGGTGCAAGATGGCTAAGCTTGATATCAGGACGCCACCGCAACGACGGTTGGGGGGCTTGCTGGATAAAGCAGGCCCAACGCCGGATGAGATCACGCTTTTCACGCAAGAACTGTCATGGATGATCGCCGCAGGCGTGCCGCTGGGCCGGGCTTTTGACCTGCTATCGGCCGAAGCCGCTGACGGCCGGCTTGGCCCGGTGTTGCGGGCCATTCGCGCCAGATTGCGGGCGGGGTCTGGTTTGGCTGATGCGATGCGCCAGCAGGGCACGGTGTTTCCCGAAACCTATCTTCGCTTGGTGGCACTGGCCGAAGTGTCTGGCACCTTGCCGCTGGTGCTGAACCGCATCCACGCCGGGCGGGCACAGGCGCAGGCGCTGCGCCGCAAGGTTGGGTCGGCTTTGGTGTATCCCAGCTTCCTGCTGCTGGTTGCATTTGCCGCGATCACCCTGATCGGGCTGGCGGTTGTGCCACAAATGCGCGCCATCTTGCCACCGGAACCCCTAGCGGGCGGCGGCGATCAGGCCATCCGGCGTTTGATCGGTCTGTCGGACTGGCTGCGTGCCAACAAGCTTTCCGTGCTTTTTGTCGGGATCGGCGGCGTACTGTTGGGTCGCATTTTGCTGCCACGGCCAGCGATCCGCCTGGCCATAAGCAACATTTCGGTGCGCTTACCGGGAGTGGGGCCGGTGCTGATCGCGGCGCGGCTGTCTGAGATGACCCGCACCATGGCCATGCTGACAGAAGCTGGGCTTCCCTTTGCCGAAGCGCTGCGGCTTACCCGCCGCACCACAACCGCCCCGCGTCTGGCCCGAACCTTGGAACGCATGGAAGCGGCGCTGCGCTCGGGGCAAGATGTGACCATGGCGTTGCGGGATGACACCACAATACCGCCCCTGCTGGTCAGCCTGCTTAAGGTCGGACAAGAAACCGGCAACATGGGGCAAAGCCTGCGGCAAGCGGCAGAGGTCTTTGAGGAAAAGACCCGCATCGCGCTTGAGCGGGCGCTTACGCTTATGGAACCGGCAATCATTCTGGTGATTTCGGTCGGCGTGGGCAGTCTGATTTACTTGGTGATCGGCGCTTTGATGTCGGTCAACGACCTGTTTCTTTAAGAAAGGCCCAACGCTATGGCATGGTTTTGCATCCCAATCCACGAAGACGATCATGACTCCGCCGAGGCTGGTTTCACCTTGGTCGAACTTTTGGTGGTCTTGGTCATTCTGGCTTTGCTGGCGGCATTGGTCGGCCCGCGCGTGGTGGGGTATATGAGCACCTCGAAGGTAAAGGCAGCCCGCATCCAGATTGCCAGCTATCAAACCGGGCTTGAACTTTATCACCTTGATGTGGGCCGCTATCCGCGACCGGCAGAAGGGCTGGAAGCGTTGATCAAGCCCCCAACCGACAGCACCGGTTGGGCTGGCCCGTATCTGGACAAGGCCGTTGCCAG
>JAHEDL010000300.1 GCA_024641255.1 Pseudorhodobacter sp. | reverse complement strand
GGCCCGCAATCAGGTCAGAGTTTGGAACGATAACGTCTGACTTATCAAAGTCTGAATCCGCGTTGACCGCACCGAGATCGATTTCACCACGCCTTGGGTGGTGCCGACTTCAATCCAGTCACCCTCTGACACCGGGCGTTCGATCAGCAAGATGATGCCAGACACGAAATTCGACACGATGTTTTGCAAACCAAAACCGATACCAACCGACAGGGCACCGGCAACAATCGCAAGGCCGGACAAATCGATCCCCGCCGCGTTGATCCCGATCACCGCCGCCAGAAACACCCCCACATAGCCAACGCCAGAGACGATGGCATTCTGCCCGCCCTGATCAAGACTGGTGCGCGGCAAGATGGTGGTGCGCAGCGCCCCCTGAAACAGCCGCGTCAGGGTATAGCCAATGCCGAACACCACTGCAAAAAACAGAAAAACCGTCGGCGAAATCTTGGTATCGCCCAGCTGCACGCCTTCGCGGAACCGGTTCCACAGCTCTGTCATATCCGACATGCGGGCGCCCCAGATCAGCGCAAACAGCGGAATGGTGGCCAGACTCAGCGCAAAGCCAATCAGCACCGGCACCAAGGCATCCTTGTCTTCAGATTCCTCGCGCCGCATCACCAGCGCGTAAATATCGCTGATCAAATGCTGCAACACCGCAAGCAGCCCCACCAGCCCCAGCGACATCACTGCCGGAAACACCACTGCCGAGGCCGCTGCAACATAGCCCACCGCCGCCAACAGCGGCCCAATCACCCCAACCGCCATCGCCCCGCGCGCCAGAATGCTGATCAGCCGGGTCACATAGCTGCGCCCGTCCTCCTCGCGCTCTTCGCTGGCCACATGGCGCCGCATGAACTGCCCCATGCGAAACAAGAACAGCCCTGCAAGCGCGATAATCGGAAACGACAAGACCGAGGTCGCCGCTTCCGACGCATCCAGCTGATCAAGCGCCACCCGCCGCAGCGTCTCCAGCCCCAGCAGCAACCCGAACGAAGACGACAGCACGCGCCCCTCCGCCCGCCGTTCGGTCGCCAGCCGCAGCGGCGCATCCGCCCGCAACCCCACCGGAAACACCCGCCCACCCAACCAGGCCGCGGTGAAAAAGCTCATGCCAATCGCCGGCAAAGCCTCGACGATCACATTGCTTAACACCCCCAACATGCCGGTCAGCTGCAGCGCAATCGAGATCAGCACCACCCCCAGCACCGGCACCACAATCTGTCCCAGCGACGCCAGAAACGCCCAAATCCGCCGCCCGCGCACCGAAGCGCGGTTCTGCAACCGATAGGTCAGCTGATCAATCCACTGCCGCCCGCGCCACAAAATCCCCGCCGCCAGCGCCAACAGCGCCAGCACCACCGGCAAATTGTCCCCCAACTCGCCGCGCGCCTCGGCAGACCGCCAATGCAGCCGGGTTTCGTTGTAAATCGAAACCGTGGTTGTGGTCAGCGCCCGAAACCCTGCAGGCCAATTCGCCGGGTTGATCGGCATCGGCCACAGTTGCAACAGCTGATCCGCCTGCCGATCGCGCAGCAACCGGTCAATCTCGCGGATCAAGCCATCCGCCCGCTGATACGCCTCATCCGCCGCAATCCCCGGTGCCTGCAGCCGCACCAGCTGATCGGTCAACTCCGACCGGCGCTTGGCAATTTCTTCGGCTTCGGTCTGGCCCTCTGCCGGGGCGGGCCCCAGTGCTGCGATCTGCGTGCGCAGCGTCGCAATCCGCGCCGAATTGGCGTTTTGCGCATCCAGAAACGCCGCGCGCCAATCCACCAACAGCGCGCGAATATGCTCGATTGCCAACGACGTGGCAGTCACATCGCCAATCGCGGCTTCCGCCCGGTCCGCCATCCGGCCCCAGGCGTCATAATCCAGCACGGCTTGGGTTTCGCCCGCCTTTTCGGCGGCGGTGCCATTCACCGGCCCGACCGGCGCATCTGCCGGCACCAAAGCCGGATCTTGCGTCACCCGCGGCATCAGCGCCCCGGTCGGGTCCACTTGTCGCGTCGGGCCATCAGTCAGGCTTTGGGAAAAGGCAGGCGCGGCCAGAACCAGCGCCAGCACTGCGCTTCGGATCAGCCGCCCTGCCCGCGTGGTCATGCGTCCTCGAACACCGTCGGAATCACCGCAGGCGCACGGTCCAGCCATTCTGGCACCGGCAGCCCCTTTTCCTTCAGGAAGGCCGGGTTATACAGCTTGGACTGATAGCGGTTGCCGTAATCGCACAGGATCGTGACAATCGTTTTGCCCGGCCCCATGTCCCGCGCCATCCGGATGGCACCGGCGATGTTGATACCAGAAGACCCGCCAAGGCAAATGCCCTCGTCTTCCAGCATTTCAAACACCAACGGCAGCGCTTCGGCATCAGGAATCCGATAGCTGAAATCGGGGGTGAACCCTTCAAGGTTGGCGGTAATCCGGCCCTGACCAATGCCTTCGGTGATCGAAGACCCCGGCGCGTCAAAACGGCCGGTGGTGTAATAGGCGTGCAAAGCAGCCCCTTCAGGATCGGCAAGACCAATCTTCACGCCCTTGGGCTGCAAGGCCAAACCAACACCGGCCAAGGTGCCACCCGATCCAACCGCGCAAATGAAGCCGTCGACATTGCCGCCGGTTTGCTCCCAAATCTCGGGGCCGGTGGTTTCAATATGCGACAAACGGTTGGCGACGTTGTCAAACTGGTTCGCCCAAACCGCGCCATTCGGCTCTGTCCGCGCCAGCGCCGCTGCCAGACGCTCGGAATAGCGCACATAGTTGTTGGGGTTCTTGTAGGGTACGGCGGGCACTTGCACCAATTCGGCACCGGCCAAGCGCAGCATGTCTTTCTTTTCCTGACTTTGGGTTTCAGGAATCACGATGACGGTGCGAAAGCCCATCGACGCCCCCACCAGCGCAAGGCCGATGCCGGTGTTTCCGGCCGTGCCTTCAACAATGGTGCCACCGGGCTTCAGCGCGCCACGCGCCACCGCGTCGCGGATCATGTAAAGCGCTGCGCGATCCTTCACCGATTGGCCCGGATTCAAAAACTCGCATTTGCCCAAAATGGTGCAGCCCGTCATTTCCGAAGCTCGTTTCAGCTTCAAAAGCGGGGTATTGCCGATGGTATCAGCCAGATCACTATGAATCCGCATGGGCGCGTCCTTCTTACCGTTGCCAAAGGTTTAGGCGACCGCCCGCGCAAACTCAAGCGTCCGCCCACCGAAAAGGAAAACCACTCTGCCCACGCGCGCCGCGCCGAACCCTGTTCCGGCCCGCAACGCAAAGTCAGAACCGTCACAAGCCCCGCCCAGCGCCGCATGGGCCAATCATATCTGGCGCAACCACGCACGGCCCCACATCCTCACGACACCGCATCTTAAATCACGACGCAAGCCAAGCCCCCCCC
>JAHEDL010000291.1 GCA_024641255.1 Pseudorhodobacter sp. | reverse complement strand
TTCGGCGCGCTCAAACAAGTCGGCCATGCGCGGCGGCAATCCGGGGCGGGTGCCCATCGCGGCTTCAACCGCATCGGGGAACTTCGCCGGATGCGCGGTGGCCAGCGTGATCATCGGTGCCGCGCCAAGGTTTTCTTCCGCAACCTTCACCCCCACGGCAGAGTGCGGGCACAGCACCTCGCCCGTGGTTTTGAAGCTGCGAGTAATGGTGGCGCGGGTTTCATCCTCGGAACAGCGACCCGACGCGAACGTATCGCGCAGCATCTGCATCGCCCCTTGGCTGATCTTGAAACCACCGGTTTTCAATTCCGCCATCAGCGCCGAAACCGCAGCGCCATCGCGGCCATAGGCATCAAACAGCGCGCGTTCAAAGTTCGACGACACCTGAATGTCCATCGACGGGCTGATCGACGGTTTCACACCATTGGTGGCGTAATCCCCGGTTTTCAGCGCCCGGTCCAGAATGTCGTTCTGGTTGGTCGCGATCACCAGCTTTTCAATCGGCAGGCCCATCTTGCGCGCAATGTAGCCCGCGAAAATATCGCCAAAGTTGCCAGTCGGCACGGTGAAGCTGACCGCCCGCGCCGGTGCGCCCAGCGACACGGCGGCGCTGAAATAATACACCACCTGCGCCAGCACCCGCGCCCAGTTGATCGAGTTCACCCCCGCCAAGCGCACGCCATCGCGGAAGCTGAAATCGTTGAACATATCCTTCACGCGGGCCTGACAATCATCAAAATCGCCATCCATCGCCAGCGCATGCACATTGGCCTCGGCCGGCGTCGTCATCTGCCGCCGCTGCACATCAGACACCCGACCATGCGGGTACAGAATGAACAAATCCACATTCGCCAAGCCGCGAAAGGCTTCCATCGCCGCCGACCCGGTGTCGCCACTGGTCGCGCCAACAATGGTAATCCGCTCACCCGTCTTGGCCAAAGCCGCCTGCATCATCTGGCCAATCAACTGCATGGCAAAGTCTTTGAAGGCCAAGGTTGGGCCGTGGAACAGTTCCAGCAAGAAGTGGTTCGGCCCCAACTGCACCAAAGGCGCGCGCGCGGCGTGGCCGAAACCGGCATAGGCCTTCGCCAACAGTCCCTTGAATTCGTCATCGCCAAAGGTGTCGCCCAGATAGGGCCGCATCACCCGAAACGCGATATCCTCATAGGGCAGGCCCGCCAGCGCCGCGATGTCGGCCTGCGACATCACCGGCACAGCTTCCGGCACATAAAGCCCGCCATCGCGCGCCAGCCCCGTCATCATCGCTTCGCCAAAGTTCAGCACCGGGGCCTGACCCCGCGTCGAGATATACCGCATCTTCCTGCCTTTACGCCTGTTGCCGCCTGATACGCCACAGCAGCGCCACTGTCATCACCGCCCAAACGGCTGCCAGCAGAAACCATGTGATCGCATAGCCCCAATGATCATTGGGAATAGCCGAAGTATCGACTGGCATCGCCTCGATCCCGTCACCAGTTGGTTCACGCGCGACAATAAATGTCGGTTCCGTCTTTAGCAACGCAGCCATCGCCACCGCGTCACGGGCAAACCACATCCCCGTCTTCGGATCTGGTGGCGGCGTGTAGGCATCTGCGTCTTGCGGCCACATCAGATTGCCGGTGATTCTTGCGTCTGTGACGGTTAGCGGCTTGGCCTTCTGATCTTCGGCCAGAAAGCCGCGATCAATCAGCAAACGGCGACCATCGGTGGTTTGCAGCACCGAAACCACCCGCACCCCCGCGCCCACATCCTTTTGCCCCGACAGCACATACAGCGTCTCGCCGGTAAACCGCCCTTCGGCGAACACCGGGCGATAGCGGTCTACCTCTGGGTCGGGCTGCGCCGGAACCGCAACCGCGTCACCCACGATGCGGGCGTTGATATCGGCCAGCAGCGCATTCTTCCAATGCATCCGCTGCACCTGCCAAACGCCAAGGCTGCACAACACGGCAAGGCCCACGACCCCCAGCAGGATCGGGAAAATCAGACGGCGCATTTTCGGGGTTCCTTCAATGGAAAGCGCGGGCCACTTGGGCCCGCGCAATTGGTGCTGTCAGCAGATCTTAGTGGCCGCCCCAGATGTAGACGGCGGCGAACAAGAACAACCAGACCACGTCCACAAAGTGCCAGTACCAAGCAGCCGCTTCAAAGCCGATATGGGCTTCTTGGGTGAAGTGGCCCTTATAGGTGCGGATCAGGCAGATCAGCAGGAAGATCGTGCCGATGACCACGTGGAAACCGTGGAAGCCGGTCGCCATGAAGAACGTCGCGCCATAGATGTTGCCAGCAAAGCCAAAGGCGGCGTGGCTGTATTCATAGGCTTGGAAGAAGGTGAACAGCGCACCCAACAAAACCGCCAGAATCAGACCGGCCTTCATGTCTTTGCGGTTGTTGTTGTCGTGAACCAGCGCGTGGTGCGCCCAGGTCGCGGCACAGCCAGAGCACAGCAGGATCAGCGTGTTGATCAGCGGCAGGTGCCACGGGTCAAAGGTCACGATGCCTTCCGGCGGCCAAACGCCGTCTTTCAGCGGGCTCATCGGGCCCATCGGGTACAGCGCGTTCTTGAAGAACGCCCAGAACCAAGCCGAAAAGAACATCACTTCCGACATGATGAACATGATGAAGCCATAGCGCAGGCCGATGCGAACCACCGGGGTATGATCGCCGGTCTGGCCTTCATGCACCACTTCCGACCACCAGCCGAACATGGTGTAAAGCACCCCAGCAAGGCCGATCAGGCCCATGTAGGGGGCCGAGCCGTGCATCCACAGCACCGCGCCGAACAGCATGATAAAGGCGCTGGCTGCCCCAAGGAACGGCCAGATCGACGGCGGCAAAATGTGGTAATCGTGGTTCTTGGCGTGGGCCATGGTCGGGTTCCCTCGTTTTTCTTGTCTTTAGTTTATCGGCTTCGTCGAGGTTTGGGCAAGACTTGCCTGCTCCTCGGGAAGCGGTGTTTCGTGGAAAGTGTAAGACAGGGTGATTTCCTTGATCAGCTTGGCTTCCTTGTCGTCCATGATCGAAGGATCAACATAGAAGCTAACCGGCATCACCACCCGTTCGTGCGGCTTCAACACCTGTTCGGTAAAGCAGAAGCATTCGATCTTGGTGAAATAGCCGCCAGCCTGATCAGGCATCACGTTATAGCTGGCCTGCCCGCCGACGGTGCGGTCGGTCGGGTTATAGGCTTCAAAGAACGCAAGACCGGTTTCGCCGATGTGCAACTCCATCGACGGCACTTGCGGTTTGAACTCCCACGGCATGCCGGCTTCCAGCGATGCGTCGAAGCGAATCTTTATCACCTGCGGCAGCACCTCGTCGGCGGCCTTGTCCGACACCGATGTCGTGCCGGCATAGCCGGTGGTCTTGCAGAACCAATTGTAAAACGGCACAGCCGCAAAGC
>JAHEDL010000282.1 GCA_024641255.1 Pseudorhodobacter sp. | reverse complement strand
TGGTATCAGCGGTCTGCGGGTCCACCAGATAACCACCATCCGCCGCAACAGCCGAAGACATCGCCTTGCCTTCCAGCACCAGCCCGCGCAGGCCGTCATCATCGCCCGACCGCAGATAGGCGCCAAATGCCTTTTTGTGCGGAACATCCAACTCGGCATGGGCCGAAAGCGCCGGGCGGGCATAGGTCATGGTTTTACGATCCAGCATGGTCAGTCGCTCTTCCTGTTGTTGCAAAGACAGTTTCACTTCGTCCTGAAAGCCTTTGAAGGCGTTCAAAAATCCAGAAATAGCGGATTTCACTTCCGCACCCGGCATCGGGGCGATGGGCATAGCCTCATCGGCCCAAGATTTCATCTTGGTCATGTCGTATCCTCAGGTTGGTCGTGAAAGGCCGCGCTAGCCGCGCCCGGCCATGGTCTTGGCCGCATCGTCAAAAAGTGCTGCCACATCGCGCCAAAAATCGGCATCAGGCGCATCGCCCTTGGCCGAAACCCGCGCCTCGGGAAGCATCGGAAAGGTCACCAAAGAAACCTCCCAAAGTTCCAGTTCCGACAACAAGCGTTGCCCCTTGCCGTCCCGTTCTGCCTTGACCGTGCGATAGCCAATCGACAGCCCGTCAATCGCGCCCGCCACCAGCAAGGCCGCAGCCTCACGGCCCTTGTCCACTTCGGTCAAAATCCGGCCCTTGACCCATAGCCCGGTGGCGTCTTCGCGCACCTCGTCCCACACGCCAATCGGCTGTGTTGGGTCATGTTGCCACAGCATCTTCACTTGCCGGCCCGATGCCGCAAGCGCCTTCAGGCTGGCGGCATAGGCGCCCTTTTGCACCACGTCGCCGCCCTGATCGCGCTTGCCGAACAGGCTGGCATAGCCGGCCACCTGCGACCCATCGGTTACCGTCAGGCCAAGTTCGGGCTGATGATATTTCCGTTCCGGCGCGCCCTGCATTTTCCAGTTCATTCCACACCTCACTTCATTGCCGCCCTGATCAGCGTCTCGGCCATCTGCGCCAGCAGAAAGGCCGCAACCCCGTAGACCCCAACCCAAATCCGCTTTTCCAACCGCTCCAGCACCGCATCTATCTGTGCCAACCGGAACTCCAGCGCCGCCCAACGCTGCTCGGCCACGCGCTCGTTGGCCTCGATACGCGCCGCAGCCGCATCGAAACTGTCGTAAAGAAAGCGCGACCCATCAGACGGTCTTCTTGGGGTCATTCGCCCTCCGCCAACCGCGGCAGGCCCAACAGAACCCGCTTTTCAGCGGCGGTCAGAAAATCGGCCGCCCCCACCCGCGCCCATTGCTGATCACGTTCGACAGCCAACGCTGGTATCTGGTCAAGATCGGGGCGCAACTCTACCACTTCGCCGCTAAACACTGACAGCCAATGCGAAATTCCGGCCGTGACCCGCGCCACCAGCGGCAGCACCGTCAGCCGATAGAACGCCCGGTTCGCCTCTTGATAGTTCGAATAGGTCGCATCGCCCGGTATCCCCATCAACATCGGCGGCACCCCGAACGCCGTGGCAATCTCGCGCCCGGCGGCCTCTTTGGTCTTTTGAAACTCCATATCGGACGGGCTGAACCCCATCGGCTTCCAATCCAGCCCGCCCTCTAGCAGCATCGGTCGCCCCGCATTGCGCGCGCCCTGATGATGCGTCTCCATCTCGCTGACCAGACGATCATACTGATCGGTGGAAAGCTGCGATTGCCCATCGCCGCCCTTGTAAACAATCGCCCCCGACGGCCGCGCGGCATTGTCCAGCAGCGCCTTTGACCAGGCACTTGCCGAACTGTGCACATCAATCGCCACCGCTGCCGCCTGTAACGGCGAAAAGCCATAATGGTCGTCCTGCGGGTGAAAGGTCTTGATATGGCAGATCGGCTGATCGGCTTCGTTCATGGCAAAACGATGCGTCCGCCCGCCGACCGAATAGTCATAAGCCACCGGCCAGCCATCAGCACCGGGCACCAACGCCATGCGGTCTGACCGCAAGACGTGTAACTCGGCGGGCAATTTCGCCAAACCCGGCACCGCCTCGATATAGGCGTTGCCCGACAGCAAAAGGTGGCCATAAATCGCCTCGAACAACTCGGCCCGCCCCTGCGCGCCGTTCGGTCGCCGGATCAGATCAAGCACCGGATGCTGATCATAGCGTCGCTCGGCATCTTGCAAAATCAACGGCAAAGCGGCGGCGGCTTCGGAAATCAGTTTCACCGCCCGAAACCCCATCGGGTTGCCCTGAAAGCCGGTCTTGCCCAAAGACACCAGATCGCGCGCGCTCCATGCCACGCGGCCAGAGCTGCCCCAGGCCACCACGCGCCCGGTGGCCGACGCCTTCTTTTCTGGCAGCGCCACCTCTGCACCGCGCTTCAGAAAATCGAATACCATCCCGATTGCTCCTTGCTGTATCGGGGCAAACGCCCACCCGGCCCCGAACTGACAGCCACCGCCTTTGCGTTTGGCCACCAGCTTGTCTGCCACCTGTTTTATTGAAGAAAACTTTAAGAACCGTCAGAGCAGCGCGCGCTGCCAGTGCCGCGCCTGCAACGGCAATTGACCGCAGCCCAATTTGCCGCCACGCTTTGGCGATGGACCCGATAGAAATTCGCCCCAAACGTGGCCGATTGTTTGGCCTGTGCCTGTTCTGGGCTGGAAATCTGGCGTTTACCGCCTTCTTGCTGGCCGCACCTTGGCATCAAACCGAATGGCCGGTGATCCTGACCTGCGTGGTCGGCGGCCTGCTGTTGCTGCCGTTTGCCATCGGCGTGTTCGCCCTGCTGGCACGCTGCCTGACACGGCCCACCCTGATCCGCCTTAGCACCAGCGGCATCACCGATTTTCGCATCAGCAGCACCGAAATGCCGTGGCAGGGCCTGGTTTGGCAGGCCTACCCCAGCGCCGATCTGGCGCAGTCGGTGCTGGTCACGCCCGCACTACCACTCAACTCGGTGTTCTGGCCCTATCGGGTCTTGCTGCCGCTCTATCAAGCGTTTGATCTGCCCAGCTACCCCATCCTGACACTGGGCAGCGGGCTTTCCGGCCCGGAACTGGCAGCGGCCTTTGCCAGCTTCCAAACCGCCGGTCCGCCGCGCGCAAAGAAAATCAAGCGCTGGCGTCGAAAACGCTAAAGCGGCCGCATCTGCGGTTTGCGGAACTTTTCCGACGGCTCGACCACAAGATCGGTCAACGCCCAAACCAGCGCATCCAGACGGTCGGGTGACCCTTTGCCCAAATAGCCCTGCGCGGTCATCTGACACATCTGGTTTTCCAGCACCGCCAACCCCCGCAGATGCGACACGCGGCCCTGTTCATAAAGCGCCGAAACCGGCTCTGCCCGAACCCCCTTGCCCCGCGTCGCCCGCACCGCCCGAAACGGCACCAACGGATCAATCTGCCGGATCACCCCTTCCA
>JAHEDL010000278.1 GCA_024641255.1 Pseudorhodobacter sp. | reverse complement strand
CGGCGGTTTTCAGGGTGAAACCGCCCAGCAGCAGAATGAAGAACACAAACACCAAACCGCGCACCGGCTGGCGGTTGATCACCTGACCAGAGCCGGGCAGCACAACGGCAGCAGCCAGAATAAGACGCGGGTTGGTCGGGCGGGGCAGGGCGGCAGGCATCGGCTATTCCTTTGAAAGTTCAGCAGTCAGATCGGCCTGCAAATCGCGCAAAGCGCCGATCAGCGGCAGCAGCGTCGCGCGGGGCAGCGGAGTTGCCCCCATTTCGGCATCGCGGAACAACAGATAGCGGGTGCGGTCGGCCTCTTCGATCAGCCAGACAATGCGCAGCCCTTTCGGCGAAATCACCAGCTCTTTCAGCCGGTCGGGGTTCAACCCCGCCACATGCCGCGCCACCAGCGCCGCGTCGGGCAAAGCCAGCGGATCATCGGTGCGGATCACGCAATCGGGCGGAAACCCCGCCGGGGTGACAATTTGCTGCGGCAGTTTGCTGTGGTTGGTAAACGGCTCGGTGCCCATCGGACGCATCAACATATCCAGCGTCGCGCGCAGCGGCAGCGGCTCTGGCAGCGTCACCAGCAGCCAAAGCGCGGGCAGTTTGCGAAAGGTCAGCGTGTCGGGCACCACCTGCAGGTCAAACAGTGTGCCGTGCATTTTGCCCGACAGGCGCGGAAATCCGGTGGCGGCAACCGCGCTTAGCGGTGCCTCAAACAGCGGTGCCACTTCGGCAAAATAACGCGCGCGGGCCACACGGCGCGCCTTGCTGCGCTGATAAATCGCCCAGACGACGGCAATAAGCAGCAGCGCCAGCCCCGAAAACACCGCCGCCAATAAGAGTTCGCGCATCATTGCCCTGCCTTCAAAAAACCGGCCCGCCGATGGGGCGGGCCGGGAAATCGGTTAGTAACCGCGCGGCCGTGGCCACGGCATGGTGAACTGATCAGCACGTTTCACAAAGCGATAGCGCCAGAAGTGGAACCACAGCGACACCACGATGTAAAAGCTGATCATCGCGATCAACTGGGTGCCATAGCCCAGGAACACCGCGAAATAGGTCACCGAACACAAGGTGATCAGCGTAATCGCGGGCAGCGGGTGGAACGGGTGTTCATAACCGCGCTTGATGGTGTCCAACGGCCATTTCTTGCGGAACAAGATCACGTTGATCGGCATGAAGGTATACCCCAGCAGACCCGACAGGATCGAGAAGGTGATCACCTGATCCAACGGCGCCCCAAGCGCAAAGATAAGCGCAATCGGCACCAGAAAGATGATCGACCGATACGGCGTGCGATACTTCGGATGCACCGCGCCAAACCACGCGGGCAAATAGTGGTCACGCCCCATCGCAAACCACGCCCGGCTGGCATCATTGATACAGCCGTTGGCCGAAGCCAGCGTGGCAAACAGCGTCCCGATGCCCAAAAGCACCATCAGCCAAGTGCTGCCCGACAGCCGTGCGGCGTCAAACAACGGCACACCCGCCTGACCCAGATACTCCCACGGCATCAGACCAACGCAGACATACCAAGTCAGCGTTGCCGCGATCAGCAGCGTCATGATCCCGGCCAAGGTGCCAAACGGCAGCGACCGTGCCGGCGAACGGACTTCTTCCGCCGCCTGCGTGGTGCCTTCGATGCCAAGGTAATACCACAGGCCAAAGTGCATCGACGCCAGCACCCCCAACCAGCCATAGGGCAGATCGGTCATCAACTCGGCATGACGCATCGGGCTGTCACCGGTCAAAATCACGCTGAACAGGAACAGCAAGATCACGGCGGTAAAGGCAAAGGCGGTGATCACCAGACTGAAGGTCAGTGTCGCCAGCACGCCGCGATAGTTCAGCCAAGCCAGAAACATCACCGACAAGATGATGAACGGATCCTGGTTGATCCCTTCATGCCCGGTCAGCTTTGCCACCTCGTCCATCAAAAAGCCGACTGTAATCGCGTTTGCCGCCTCTAGCATGGTATAGGCAAACACCAGATACAGCCCGACGTTAAACGCCATCAGCGGCCCGATGATATGCTTGGCTTGCGTATACTGCCCGCCCGCCGCCGCAACCGTCGATGTGACCTCGCTGTCGATCATCGCGACACAGCTATACAGCAGCCCCGCAAACCAGCAGGCGATCAGCGCGGCATAAGCCCCGCCTTTGCCCACCGCAAAGTTCCACCCCATATACTCGCCCACCAACACGATACCAACGCCCAAAGCCCACACATGGGCCGGCCCCAGCACGCGCAGCAACCCAAGCTTTTCGGGCGCTTCCGCAGTTGTATTCGCCATCTTGCGCCCCTTTTACAGCTTGTGTTGTTCGGTCATGGCTTCCAGCTCGCCTTCACGCGACGAGGTCAGCACATCTTCCGAATAGGTGGTGTCGATCTTGATCCAGTCCGCCACGATCAGCAGCCCGAACACCGCCGAAAGACCCCAGGCGGCGTATTCCAGAATATCCCAAAGTTGCATCTGCCGCCCCTATCTGTCGCCAAATTTTTCGGAAATGACTTCGCGGTATTCCTTGTCGGAAAGCCGCACCATCATCACGAAATAGCCCACGATCACCACAACCATCAGGATCAGGCTGCCGGTGCTGAAGCTGTAATCGAACCGCGCGGTGATGATGTCTGACGCCGCCGCCGGGTCGGTAAAGCCAAGCTGGTTCCACTTTTCCACCATGGTCGGGTTTTGCCCAAGGCTTTCCCAGGTTGGCGCGGTTTGCGGCACCGGGGTCTTCGAACTGCCGGCAAGCCCCATCCACAGCGGGATATAAAGCGCGCCGATCGCCAGGATCAGCAGCACGATCACGTCGATCATCTGGCCGATCTTGCTTTGCTTCGGGGGGATATAGCGTGCCATCTATTTCCCCTTCGCCGCGCGGGCCGCATCCAGAAACTTGATGTCCAGCCCATACATGAAATCGCGGTCTTCGCGGTAATGCCGCAGCATCGCGCGGATGGCCGCAGTGTTATAAATCAGCACCAAGGCACCACCGATCAGCAAAACGGTGCGTGCAAGACCCGAAGGGGCCAAAGACCAGGTTGCCCAGGCCACAAAGATAACGGCAAACCAAAGGCCGATGACAAATGCCGACGCAACAATGATGTCGCCCCGGTGCATCGCCTCGATCCGTGAGTTCAGATCAGACAAGGTTCCCTCCCAAAAAGGCCCTCTCCACATCTTCACCACGCGCGGGCCACAGCGTGGTCTCCGTCAGAGTTTCCCTCTGCGTGAATTTTATTTTCTTGCAGGAAACAGCGCCTGCGACCTTCTGTCAAAGCATTTGATGAATATTCACGCAGTTTATGAACATTGCCCGACGGTAAAAAAAGTTTCTTCACAGTTGACGAGCGTTTTTTCCGTGGTAGCGTAAGCAGCAAGACAACATACGAGGAGTCGTCGCCATGTGCGGAATCGT
>JAHEDL010000275.1:2374-3419 GCA_024641255.1 Pseudorhodobacter sp. | reverse complement strand
TGCAAGGCAGCTTCAGCAGGGCGCTGCACGCCGTCCAATCCGGTCACCAGCGCCGAAAGCCGCGGGTCCAGCGCGTTCAGACGTTCGGTCAGCCCGCGCGCGCGCATCAGGCCCAGCATCGACATCGCGCGATAGGTTTCAATTTCGCACAGCCGCTGCACAATGCGGCCAATCCGCCGCGCGCCGGTGCCGGGGCGCACGAAGACCGCAAAGCGCATATGCCCCGCCGGATCAATGCGGAAATCGCCCGCCACCAGCGCCGCACCATCCACCACCCGCGCCACCGCAAGGCTTTCCGGCACGAACCAGTCTTCCAGTTTCGCCAGCATCGCCGCATCGTCTTCGTCCATCACCTCGACCCGGATCAGCACGGCGGCGACGCATTTGCCGGGGGCAGCCGCCAACCAATCGGTTGGAAACACCTCGGCATCGGCGGGATCAAAGGCGCGCACCGGCAGGCCCGGTGTGAAGGCCGAATAGGTCACGAATTCGGTATGGCTTTCCCATTTCAACTCGGCCCGGCCAATTGGCCCGGCGTAATGCGTGGCATCGGGCGGCGGATGGCCCGCGCCATGGCGATCCAGCAGCGCCAGCAGATGCGCCCGATCCGCGCCGCGATCCCGCGACTGCGCCTCTACCGGTTCCTTGACGGCAACATAGGCCGCGATGCAGGGCGCGGTCAGCGCCGGAAATGGACGGGCGTGCAACTCGTTGACCAAAGTGTAACGCAGCGGATGATCTTCCAGAGCAAGCATGTCTTCGGGGCCTTTTAGGTCAGTCTATGTGACATGATCGAAGCCCAATCGGCCAAGGTCCAGAGTTTTGCCGGAATACACCGGTATGCAACGAAATCGTTGCGCGAATGCCACCTTAGCGCCGCCACAGCCCCGCCAGCGCCAGCGCGGCAACGCCTGCCCCTGCCGCAAAACAGGCGGCAGAGCCATAGCCCGCCCAAAGTGCCCCCGCCGCCGCATTGCCCAGCAAAAGGGCAAGGCCCGACACCAGATTGAACACGCCAAACGCCGTGCCGCGCTGGGTTTCGGGG
>JAHEDL010000275.1:0-2364 GCA_024641255.1 Pseudorhodobacter sp. | reverse complement strand
GCCGCAACAGGCCGCGCTTGCCGATCTGGTCTGACAGCACTCCAAAGGGCCAGGCCGAGGCCGAATAGACCACATTCATCGCCACCAGAACCACCGGCGCATAGGCCATCGCCAGACCCGCTTCGCCCGCGCGCAAAATCAAGAAGGCGTCGGAAAACCGCGCCAGCGTCATCACCGCGCCCACCGCCACCGCCCGCCACACCCCCGGCCCCAGCGCCGCCAGTGCCGCAAGGTCCAACCGCACCGGTGCTTTGGCTTGGCGTTCGCCTTCGGGTTCGCGCACCCAAATCACCAACACCGCGACCGAGATCAGCGCCGGCACCAGCGCCAGCGCAAACACCAGCGGCACATCGTTCCACGCCAGCATCAGCAGCATCGCAAGCAGCGGCCCGGCAAAAGCGCCAACAGTATCCAACGATTGCCGCAAGCCATAGGCCGCCCCACGTTGCGCCAACGGCACCAGATCGGCCACCAATGCATCGCGCGGTGCGCCGCGAATGCCTTTGCCGACCCTGTCCGCCACCCGCGCGCCAAGGATCAACATCGGCGACCCCGCCAGCGCAAACAGCGGCTTTGTCGCCGCCGACAGCCCATAGCCCAGCACCGCCAGCGGCTTTCTGCGGCCCAGCCAATCGCTCCATGCGCCCGAAAACAGCTTGGTGATCTGCGCCACCGCCTCACCCGCGCCTTCGATCAGGCCAACCAGCAGCGCCGACGCCCCCAGCGTGCCGGTCAGATACAGCGGCAGCAGCGCGTGGATCATCTCGGATGACATGTCCATGAACAGGCTGACCAGCCCCAAGGCCACCACGCTGCCGGGAAGTTTCGCCATCTTCGCCCCCTGAATGCGAAAGGCCCCGAAGCGCGTGCCCGGGGCCTTTCCTATGTCATAGCCGATGCCGTCATGGCACCGCCATGCTTATTCGATCATCGGCAGCAGCGCGTCCAACGACTTTTTGGCATCGCCGTAGAACATCCGGGTGTTTTCCTTGAAGAACAGCGGGTTCTCGATGCCGGAATAGCCAGTGCCCTGACCGCGCTTCGACACGAAGACCTGCTTTGCCTTCCAGCATTCCAGAACCGGCATCCCCGCGATGGGCGAATTCGGATCTTCTTGTGCCGCAGGGTTCACGATGTCGTTCGACCCGATCACGATGGCCACGTCGGTGGTGGGGAAATCGTCGTTGATTTCGTCCATCTCCAACACGATGTCGTAAGGCACCTTGGCTTCGGCCAAGAGCACGTTCATGTGCCCCGGCAGACGGCCCGCAACCGGGTGGATCGCAAAGCGCACGGTCTTGCCCTTGGCGCGCAGCTTGCGCGTCAATTCGCTGACCGATTGCTGCGCCTGCGCCACCGCCATGCCATAGCCCGGAATGATGATGACGCTGTCGGCATCATTCAACGCGGCTGCCACACCATCGGCATCAATCGCAATCTGCTCGCCCGAGATTTCCATCGCAGGGCCGGTGGTGCCACCAAAACCGCCAAGGATCACCGAGATAAAGCTGCGGTTCATCGCCTTGCACATGATGTAAGACAGGATCGCACCAGAAGAGCCAACCAGCGCGCCGGTCACAATCAACAGGTCATTGCCCAGCGAAAAGCCAATCGCCGCTGCCGCCCAGCCGGAATAGCTGTTCAGCATCGACACAACCACCGGCATATCCGCGCCGCCGATGCCCATGATCAGGTGATAACCGATGAAGAACGCCAAAAGCGTCATCAGCGCCAGCGCCCACAGGCCCGAGGTATGCACATACAGCACCAACAGCAACAGCGAACCGGCCGCAGCCCCGGCGTTCAGCCAATGGCCGCCCGGCAGCTTCTTGGCCTTGCCATCCACCTTGCCCGCCAGCTTGCCAAACGCCACCACCGACCCGGTAAAGGTCACAGCGCCAATGAAAACGCCAAGGAAGGTTTCCACCCGCAGGATCGACAGTTCCAGCGGCGTCTTCTGCGCCAGTTTCAACGCAAAGCCAGTCAGTTCCGACGCCTGATTGCCAAGCGCCGTCATCGCATCGGCACCCTGCGCCATCAGCGACGCCATCGCCGCTTCGGGATCGGTAATCAGCGCCAGCAGGTCGCCCATCCCCGCCAGTTCGATATGGGTGTTAAAGCCAATGAACACGGCCGCCAGACCCACGAACGAATGCAGCGCCGCCACCAGTTGCGGCATCTCGGTCATCTGCACCCGCATCGCCACGATATAGCCCAGACCGGCACCCACGATCAGCATCGCTGCAATCACGCCAGTGTGCGACACGCCCGGTGCGAACACCGCGGCAATCACCGCCATCGCCATGCCAGCAATGCCATACCACACCGCCCGCTTGGCGCTTTCCTGCCCCGAAAGGCCGCCAA
>JAHEDL010000272.1 GCA_024641255.1 Pseudorhodobacter sp. | reverse complement strand
GGCGCAGCTTGCCGCCCTTGCCCGGCTGACCGAAGTCAGTCCGGGGCGCGAAGAAATCCGGCTTGCGATCTTTGAAGACCTTGCGCCTGCCAGCCTTGCGCCACTGCTGGCCTATGCGCAGCATCATGCGCCAGATTTGCGCATCACCGCCAAAGTCATGGGCTTTGAAGCCTTGGCAGAGGCGCTGCACCGCGGTCAGGTCGATCTGGCGCTGACATGGGATCTGGGGTTGGAAACCGATATTGCGCGGCAGATTTTGGCGCGAATTCCGCCACATGCGCTGTTGGCACCAACGCATCCTTTGGCGCAGCGCCCGCAGTTAAGCCTGTACGACATCGCCGATCACCCGCTTATTCTGTCCGATCAGGGCCTTTCCATCGGCCATATGCGCGCGCTGTTTGCCGCCGCCGGTCTGACGCCAAAAATCGGCCATCGCACCGCATCGCTAGAGCTGATGCGGTCTTATGCCGCCAACGGTTTGGGGCTGGGGCTAAGCTACACCGCGCCCGCCACCAGCCACAGCCATGACGGCAAGCCATTGCTGACGCGGCCGCTGTCGGATGCGGGAACTGAACCAATCATCCTTGCGCATCTGGCGCAAAACCCGCTATCGCAGGCCGCGCAACAGTTGGCTGCGTTGATTCCGGCGGCGCTGGGCTTTGCTGCGATGGCCTAGCGTCAGATTTGCGGTGAAAACCGAATCATCTTCAAAGATTTTGAAACCGCTTTGATTTTTTATTCTGCGTTTATGTGACTGTAATTAAATAATAATGTTACTGATGTGGTAACGATTACTTCGCTATGGATTCAAACACTTTGACCACCCCGCCAGACGGGGCTAAAGTCTGCGTGGATCCGTAAGGCAGCCTTGGCACAATGAACCTCAAAGAACTGGCGCAAAAACTGAACTTGTCTCCGACCACGGTGAGCCGGGCGCTGAACGGCTACCCCGAGGTGAACGATGCCACGCGCGATCGCATCATGGCGGCGGCAAAGCGCTATAACTACCGCCCCAACACCCGCGCCATTCGGCTTGCCACCGGCCGTGCCATGGCGGTGGGCCATGTGTTTCCGGTGGCGACCAAGAACGAAATCATGAACCCGATTTTCGCTGATTTCATCGCCGGCGCCGGTGAGGTTTACGGTGCCAACGGCTATGACATGCTGCTGTCGGTGGTGGCCGACGGGGCCGAGGCGGCGACCTACCGCGACCTGAAATCGCGCGGCGCGGTTGATGGCGTGATCATGCACGCGGTGCGCACCTTTGACGAACGCATCGCCACCTTGCAGGAATTGGGTATTCCGTTCGTGTCGCACGGGCGTGCGACTGGGATCGAAGGCGACTATTCCTGGGTCGATGTCAACAACCGCCGCGCCTTTCTGCGTGCAACCGAATTTCTGTTAGATCTTGGTCACTTGCGCATCGGTCTTGTCAACGGACGTGAAGATATGGATTTCGCGATCCGCCGCCGCACCGGCTATGTCGATGCGCTGGTCGGGCGTGGGCTGGTGCCAGACCCAAGCCTGATGGCGAATGATGAAATGACCGAACTTGCGGGCTATCGCGCCGCGAACCGCATGTTGGCTGAAGCCAATCCGCCCACCGCTTTTGTTGCTGCGTCAATGCTGTCTGGCATGGGGGTGCGCCGTGCCATCGAAGGCCATGGGTTGAAAATGGGCCGCGATGTGTCGGTGATTATCTTTGACGACGAACTTAGCTATTTGCGCAATGGCGATGATTTGCCGATCTTTACCGCCACCCGGTCTTCGGTGCGCGATGCCGGGCGCATTGCCGCACAGATGTTGTTGGACCTGATTGCAGACCCGGCCTCTGGCCCGCTGCACCGTTTGCTTGAGGCCGATCTTATTCTTGGCCAATCCACCGGCCCCGCCCCGCGCGCCGCCTGACCGCTTTCCTTTAAGACCCCAAGAGGTTTCGTCATGACCACCCCGCTCGCCCTTGTTGCTGATATCGGTGGCACCAATACTCGTGTGGCTTTGGCCGATGGCAAAGTGGTGCGCCAAGACAGCATCCGCCGGTTTTCCAATGCCGATTTTCCGGCGCTGGAACCGATTTTGCAGAAATACCTGCAAGAGGCCGGGTTGGATCGGGTTGACGGCACCTGCGTTGCAGCCGCTGGTCCGGTGCGCGACGGCGTGGCCGTGATGACCAATCTGGCGTGGACAATTGACGCGCCGGGGCTGATTGCCGCCACGGGCGCGGCGCAGACCGCGATTTTGAACGATCTGCAGGCGCAGGGCCATGCTTTGGGCCACATTGCCCCCGAATATCTGCGCCCGCTGATCGCCGGTCCGCAAAAGTCTGGCGCGGCGATGCTGGTGGTCGGCGTTGGCACCGGCATGAACGCAGCACCTGTGCATGAAACCCCGTGGGGGCGGGTGGTGGCCGCGTCAGAATGTGGCCATATCTCGATGCCGGTGCGCAACGAACAGGATTTCCGCCTTGCGCGCTTTGTCGAAAGCCACGGGCCGCACGCGCACGGCTTTGCCGGTGTTGAAGACGTGCTGGCGGGGCGCGGGCTGGAACGTGTGCACGCCTTTGTCACCACCGAGGCCGGCAGCCCGCAAGAGCTGAAAGCCGCTGCAATCATGGCAGCCCTTGCGGCGGGCGACCCGCTTGCCCGCGAAACCGCGCGGCTTTACGTGCATCTTTTGGGGTCCGAACTGGGCAACCTTGCGCTGATCCACCTGCCCTTTGGCGGGATTTATCTGATCGGCGGCGTCGCGCGCGCCATGGTGCCCTATATGGACGAAATGGGCCTGACCGCGGCGTTCCGCGACAAGGGCCGCTTTGGCAGCTTTATGGAAAACTTCGCGCTGTTCGCGGTTGAAGACGATTTCGCCGCGCTGACCGGCTGTGCCGCCCACCTTGCGGCAGGCGGCCGTGGCTGATCACTTCGGCAAACGGTCGGCCAGGAACGACAGCGCCACCTGCAAGCCATCGGGCGCGATACCGTGCCCGGTGCCCTTCATGGTGTGAGCATAGGTTTCAAAGCCATTGGCAACCAAGGCATTTCCGGCCGCAGCCATTTCGCCGTAGGGCACCATCGGGTCCTGATCGCCATGCACCAGCAAGATCGGCGGCTTGACCTTCATTTCCGCCGCCAGCGTGCCGGGGCGCATCAACCGCCCCGAAATCGCTACCACCCCCGCAATCGCCGCATCACGGCGCGGCGCGACATGCATGCTCATCATCGCGCCCTGACTGAAGCCCACCAGCGCCAACGCCTCTGGCCCCAACCCTTCGGCCTTCAGCCGCGCATCCAGAAACGCGTTCAGATCATCGGCCGACCGGTTCAGCGCCACTGCGGCATCCACTTCTGAACTGCCGTCAAAGCGCGGAATGCTGAACCATTGCTTGCCAAACGGGTTGCCAGCGCAGGCGTCGGGCGCATCGGGGGCCAC
>JAHEDL010000268.1 GCA_024641255.1 Pseudorhodobacter sp. | reverse complement strand
GGTTACGCCCAGCGTCCACCCCGCAGGGTCGTCGCGCAAATAGCTGATGCCCAGATTGGCGCGGTACCCGCCCTCTACCGCATCCGAGCCGGGAAAGCGTGACAGGTCAAACAGATTGCCCTCGTCAAATTCCACCAGGGCCGAATCTTCGTTCGGAATCGCCATGCCGCTTTTGGATGCCATCACCAATTGCGCCACCGGTTCAATCACATGCGAAACACCGTTTGCCCCGGCCTTGACCCAAGGCCAGCGCAGCTCTGTTGCCAGCGCGCCATGCAGGCGGGTGTTGCTGCCGCTATACAGCGCGTCTTGCCCGATCATGTAGAAATCGGCGGTGGTTTCGCCCAAGACCGAAGCCTCGATACCATTATGCAGCACAAAGCTGCGCCGCCAATCGGCGCGCAGGGAAATCCGCTGCATATCGCGGCCATCGGCGATGCCGTCACCGTTCACATCCAGCACCGCCTCGTCCGATGGGCGCTGATGCGCATGGGTTTGAAACTGCAACCCGCCGTTGCCACCCAGCGGCCCCAGCGTAAAGCGGCGTTGCCAGGTCAGGTCGGCCACCGTCGCGGGCAGGGTGGCGTTGTCTTCGCCCTCGCGGATCGAGTGAAGTCCGATCAACCGGGCCGAGATATATTCGTTGCGCCGCACCCGGCTGGCTTCGGCGCGGCTTTCCAGCCGGTCCACTTCGGGGTAGCCATAGTCCAGCAAAAAGGCGCGGTCGCTGACCATTTCGCCGCGCAGATCCAGGATGAAATCTTGCGGCAACGCAAAGCGGCCGGTCGCCAAAACATAGCTGCGGGTCTTGCCGGGCCGCAAATTATCCTGCGAAACCGCGCCTTTAAGTTCAATATTGCCAAGTGCATAGGCCTGACGATAGCGCAGATCCAAGCTGCGGCTGCCATCGGTTGTAAGAAACGGCGTCAAGGTCAGGTCACGATGATCGCCAATTTTAACAAAATACGGCAGTTTCAACCCGGTGCCAAAGTTGGAATTTGTGCGGATCGTCGGCATCAAGAACCCTGACGCGCGGTCCAAACTTGGGTCGGGCATCCGCAACCGCGGAATATAAAACACGGGCACCCCGGCAAAGCGCAGTTGCGCGCTGTCAAAGTAAAGCTGCTGGGCCACTTCGTCATGCACAACGCGGCTGGCGCGAATCTCCCACAACGGTGTCGGGTTGCCGGCACAAACCTTGCATGACGAAGCCACCACTTTGCTCATCGAGGTATAGCGGCCGTCAACGCGCTGAATCTCTGCAGCCGCCAGTTGCAACTGCTGTTGCAGCACCATCCGCGCCGAGGTCAGCAAGCCTTCGGTCAAATCCGCGCGCATTTCTGCCTGCGACGCCAATATCACGCTGCCCTTGCCGTCGGTCAGCACAATGGGGCCGTCAATGATCAGCCGATCATTGCTTTGGTCATAGACAATTCCCGTCGCGGTCAGCGTCACGCCTTGGAAAAACACCTCCACATGGCCGCGCGCGATCAGCGTATCGCTGCCGGTAATGCTTAGGCTATCGGCAACCAGCGTGGCGCGGTCTTGTGCCTGCGCCGGAAAAATTGCGGGCAGGGCGGTGCCCATTAACAGGGCTATCAGGCGAAGCGTGCGCCGCATCAGCCATCCTCCAGATGCAACAACAGGCCAAGCGCCAGAAACGCGGCAGCAATCGGCGGGCTCCATGCCGCCAAAACCACCGGAATCTGGCCATTTTCACCCAATATCTGCGCAAAGCTGCGCAGGAAGAATATCAAGAAACCGCCAGCCAGCGCCAGCAGCACCATTTGGCCGGTTTTACCGGCGCGGGCATGGCGCATGGTGAACCCGGCCGCAATCAACACCATCGCAGCCAGCAGCACCGGCAAGGCAAGCTCCATCTGGAACCAGACCTGATAGGCGCGGGCCGAAAACCCCGCCCGCTCCAGTTCCGCTATATGGCTGGGCAGGGACCAGAACGCCACCGACGACACTTCACCAAACCCTTCGCGCAGCCGATCAATCGTCAGATCGGTCGGTATCCGCAGATCGGCACTGGCGCGGCTGGCGGTCTGTTCGGGGTTGGCATCGCCAAGCGCCCAGCGTTTGGTGCCCGAAAGCAGCCATTCCCCGGCCGTCAATCGCGCATCCGCCGCCTCGATCCGGTCAACCGGGGCGCCATCCGGGCCAAAGGTCAAGATAGATACATCATGCAGCACCGTGCCGTCGGCGCTGATGCGCGCGGCTTTGATCACCGATTGGCCCTTTGCCGTGCCTTGCCGCAGCCAAAGTCCTTCCGCCGAAATCGACAACACCGCCCCGCCATCACTGCCGTGCAGCGCCTGCAACCGATCATAGGTTTTCGACGTGGCCGCAACCAGCGGGTTGAACACCGTCACCCCCAGCGCCCCGATCAGCAAAGCCACCACCACCGGCGCCAGCAAGAACCGCAACCCCGATAGCCCCGCCGCCCGCACCACCACCAGTTCCGAAGACCGCGCCAAGCCCAAAAACAGCGCAATCGCCGTCAAGATGATGATCAGCGGCAAGATCTGATACAGGCTTTCCGGCACATTCAGCAGCGACAGATACACCGCTTCGCCCGCCGTCACCGGCGCTTTGCGCAACTGATCAATCACATCGATCAGCAGCAAAATCCCCAGGAAAATCCCGAAAACCAGCGCAAACATCGTCACAAACCGCCGCGCGATATACAGGGTCAGCGTCATGCCAACACCTCTGGCTTGGGCACCCGGCGCGGGCGTTGCGTCAGCCACAGCTGCGCCACCGCCACAACCATTCCGACCGCTGGTGCCACATAGGCCAAAACCCAGCCGCCCGCCATCTTGTTGCCCACGCTCAGGCAATACGTTTGCAGCGCCTGCACCGCCAACAACAGCAGCACCGAAGCCAACACCTGCCGCCACAACCCAAAGCGGGTGAACGCCCCCATCAACAGTGACGCAAAGCCGATCATTGCCGCCGCCGTCGCCACCAACGGCTGCGCGATCCGGTTGTGCAGGTTGAACAGCATCGCTTCGGCATCCGCGCCGGTTTCTTGCTGCACCGCAGCCGCAGCCGTCAGCATTTCCAGCGTGCCCACCTCATCCAGCCCACGCTGATGCAGCTTTGGCACCGCGATCAGGCCCGACATGTCATAGGTAAAATCAACAAACCGTGTTACCGACAGCTGCTGACTGGCGCTGTTCAACACCTGCACCATGCCATCCACCATCAACAGCTTCGGCCCCTGATCGGTGCGCGCGAACAGCGCCTTGCGCGCGGTATAAAGCGTGCGCGCGTCGGGCTTGCGATCATCGGCCAGGAACAGATCCAGCAATTCCCCCGTCGCCGCAATTTCACGAATATAAAGCGTGATCCCGGCAGAGGGATGCAAAAACTGCCCGTCCTTCAAAAACTTCGCCGACACATTCTGCGAAATTTCATCCGACC
>JAHEDL010000267.1 GCA_024641255.1 Pseudorhodobacter sp. | reverse complement strand
TGGGGGTGGCTTTGGTCAACCTTGGCACCGAGCCTTATACCGTGCGGCATGGCGACCGGATTGCGCAATGCGTGGTGGCGCCGGTTGTTCAGGCGGGGTTTGCGGTGGTGCAGGCATTGGATGAAACCGCGCGCGGGGCGGGCGGATTTGGGTCGACCGGCTATGCCACCGCGTCGGGGATGGAGCGGGGCTGATGCTGGTATTCGCGCTTGCGGCGGCACTTTGGGGGTTGGGCTGGCTGCTGGGCACGCCGCGGCGGTTGCGCTGGGCGATGATTGCGGCGCTGTGGGTGGCTGCGGTTGCGGTCAATCTGCTGTTGCCCGCGACAAGCCCGCTGCGCGCGGCGACCGGGGGAGATGCGCGGGTGTGGCTGGTGCTGGCGATGGCGGCTGCGGCGGTTTGGGGCTATCGCGCCGGTTTGGCGCGGTTGCGGGCACGGGCAGTGCCGCCGGTGGCGACATCTGCGGCGTTTTCAGAGGCCGAGTTGGGCCGCTATGCCCGGCATATCTTGCTGCGTGAGATTGGCGGGCCGGGGCAGCGGCGCTTGAAGGATGCCAAGGTGCTGGTGGTGGGGGCGGGTGGCTTGGGGTCACCTGCGCTGCTGTATCTGGCGGCGGCGGGGGTTGGGGTGATTGGGGTGATTGACGATGACAGTGTCGATGCTTCCAACCTGCAGCGGCAGATTGTGCATACGGATCAGCGGATTGGCATGGCCAAGGTGCAATCTGCGGAAATTGCGATGCGGGCGCTGAACCCTTTTGTGACGGTGCACCCCTATCAGCGGCGGCTTGATGAGGCGGTGGCGGCGGAGTTGCTGGCCGAGTATGATCTGGTGCTGGATGGCAGCGACAATTTCGACACCCGCTATCTGGTGAACCGGGTTTGTGTGGCGGCGGGCAAGCCGCTGATTGCGGCGGCGATCACCCAGTGGGAAGGTCAGATTTCGATCTATGATCCGGCGCGGGGCGCGCCTTGTTATGAATGTGTGTTTCCGGTGCGGCCTGCGCCCGGCATGGTGCCGACCTGCGCTGAGGCTGGCGTGGCGGCACCGCTGCCGGGGGTGATTGGGTCGATGATGGCGATGGAGGCGGTCAAGCGGATCACCGGGGCGGGGGAAGGGCTGGCTGGGCGGTTGCTGATTCACGACGCGCTCTATGCGGAAACGCGGGTGATTGGGGTGAAGCGGCGCGCCGATTGCCCGGTTTGCGGCGCTAGTCTTTCTTAGAGGTCAGCAAGAAGCCTGCCAGCAGCGCCAAGATCAGCGGGCCCCAGAGCGTGGCGGCGCTGGCGGCTTGGGTAAGCGCTTGGGCGTCGGCCTGTTGGCCGGGGCTTTCGAACAGCAGATGCGCTGCGGTGGCGCGGCTGCGCGCGATCAGCAGCAAGATCGCGCCGATCAGGCAACTGCCGCTGCCCAGCAGCAGGGCGGCGATCAGCGGGTCGGTGGCGCGGGCCAGCACGATGAAGGCTGCAGCGCCGAAGCCCAAAAGCCCGATGGTGAGAAACACCAAGGCGATGGCAAAGGTCAGCGTCAGGCCCGCCAAGCGGCGGGCGCTGCGGCGGGCGGAGAAGCCAAGGATCGTGACGGCAAGCTGTAGCAACTGCATGGATCAGCGCCGCCCCAGCAGCAGGCCAAGCACCATGCCCAGACCGGCGGCAATGCCAAGCGCTTGCAGCGGTTTTTGCCGGGCATAGGTGGCGGCATCGTCCAGCGTGCCTTCCAGTTTGGCTTCGGTTTCGGCCACGGTGGCGCTGCCTTTGGCTTTCAGGTCGGCAAAGCTTTGCTCTAGCGTGGCGCGCAGCGATTGGCTGGTGCTATCGCCCATCTGCGCGAGGGTTTCGGCCAGTGCGCGCACATCGGCGCGCAGGGCATCAAGTTGGGCGGCAAGGTCTGCGGTTTCGGGAGAGCGGGCCATGATATGCCTTTCGGGGTGACGAAGCGGCTGTGAGGCGGCGGGGAATTGGTGATTTTAGCAAAGAGCCGAGGCGGCAGGGGAGTCAACGGTGATTTTGCCGCAGTGCGAACGGCTTGTGGCTGCGGGGGGCTGTTTGGCGCGACGGTGGTGCGGCTTTGATCGCGCGACCCTCCGGGGGGAGTATTTCAAAAAGAGCAAATCCTGTGGCGGTGCGCGCGGAGGGCCATTCCGCCCCTTGCCGCGCGCGGCTCTGCGCGGTTAGAATGCGCCAACTATGTAAGGACGCTGCCATGACGCTGAAAGCCCCGGAAACCCAGACCGTGACGCATTGGAAAGTCGCTTGCGACGGCGGTGAGGGTGCGTTGGGCCATCCGCGCGTTTGGCTGACCATTCCGCAGGACAGCGGTTTTGTCGAATGTGGCTATTGCGACAAGCGCTATGAGATCGACCGCGCCCACGCGCATGACGATCACTAAGGGCCGCAGTTGCGCCGCTTGATCCGGTTTTTGACTGCGATCATCTGTTTGCCGTTGATTTATTTTGGTGCCGCCCTTGGCGGGGCCGCGATCCCGGGTGAGCGGGCGGATTTGCCGGCGGGGACCGAGTATCTGATTGGTCTGGTGCACGGGCCGCTGCATTTTGACCTTATGCTGCCGCTGTCGCCAGAGTTGCGGGCGCGTTATGGCTTTGCCACGGCGGCGGGGGTTCCGGTTGCCAACCCGCAGGCCGAATGGCTGCTGGTTGGCTGGGGGGCCGCCGCGTTTTACACCAGCACCGCACGTTTGGCTGATATGACGCTGTCACCGGTGATGCGCGGCCTGATTGGCGATTCTGCGGTGCTGCATCTGGATGTGGCGGGCGATGTCAGCCGGGTGCCGGATATTCAGTATCTGACCCTGTCGGCGGCACAATATGAGGCCCTGCTGGCGCGGGTGGATGCGAGTTTTCTGCGCGATCAGACCGGCATGCCGGTTGCCTTGCCGCCGCATCTTGGGCCGCATGATGGATTTTTCGCAGCCAGCGGTCGGTTTGACCTGTTTCACACCTGCAATGTCTGGATTGGCGAGGTGCTGCGCGCGGCGGGGGTGCCGTTTGGGATCTGGACGCCGACACCGCAGGCGGTGGAATTGGCGCTGCGGTGGCATGCGCTGTGACGCGAAGGGTGGAACCGCAGCCGGCTTCGTGGCAATACTGACCGCCACAGACAGCAAAAGGCGGGCGGGATCATGGCGTTTGGCAAGGGCAATCACCTTCATCTGATCGACGGCTCTGCCTTCATCTTTCGCGCCTATCACGCGCTGCCGCCGCTGACGCGCAAATCGGATGGGATGCCGGTGGGGGCGGTGGCAGGGTTTTGCAACCTGTTGTGGGGCGAGTTGACCACGACCCGCAGCCAAGAAGCACCGACGCATCTGGCGGTGATTTTTGACGCCGGATCAAAGACCTTCCGCAACGAGATTTATCCGGCCTACAAGGCGAACCGCCCCGAATTGCCCGAAGATTTGCGGCCGCAATTTGCCTT
>JAHEDL010000266.1 GCA_024641255.1 Pseudorhodobacter sp. | reverse complement strand
GAAAACTCGGCGATCACGCCGGGCAGGGGGGCGTAGCCACGGCCCAGCCAGAACGCGTCATTGGTGCGGGCGTTTTCCGGTTTGGCGGGGTGGTCTGCCGGGCGCTTTACCGAACAAAACGCGACATGGCTGCGGCCCATTGCGCGGGCGTGGGCTTCGCGCAGGTCGATGAAGCGGTGGCCAAGGCCGATGCCGCGATATTCTGGCAGCAGCACCGATTCCGCGCCATAAAGAATGTTTTCCAAGGCCAGACCCAAGGCGCGGAACGGGGCCGAGAACGCTTCGGCGTGGTCTTCCATCAGGGTCGAGGTCGAGGCGCCGACAAGGCGGCCGTGGTGAAACGCGCCGACCAGCAGGGCGCCGGGGTTGTCGCGGTAGGTTTTCAGGTAGTCACGCTCGTAGGCAAGGTTGCCATCGTAAAGATAGGGCCAGTCGCGAAACACTGCGATGCGCAGGGCGGCCACGCCATCTAGTGCTGCTTCCAGCGCGGGTCCGGTCAGGGCGCGAACGTCGATATCGTCCGGGTTCATCGCGAAACCTGTGCGATCCAGTCGTTGAGGTTATAAAAGGTGGTGATGCGGGTGATCTTGCCGTCTTTCAGATCAAAGAACGATCCGGCGGGCAGGATATAGCGCTGGCCCTTGGCTTCGGGCAGGCCGGGGTCGGTTTTCAGGTATTCGCCGTGGACGACGAATTCGGCGGCGGCGCGGGTGCCGGAGTCGTTGACGAAGATTTCGATGTCTTGCAGCGTTTCGCGGTACGAAACTCCCATATGGGCGCAGAACTCTGCGAACTTGGCCGCGCCGCTGCGGATGCCGCCTTCGTTGACGCGGTGTTCGACGTTTTCGGACACGCAGGCCAACATTCCGGCCGGATTTTCGGCGTTGAAAGCGGCGTAATAGGCGGTGATGGTGGCGCGGGCGGCTGAGTTCGACATGCAGGGCCTTTCAACTGTGTCGCACAGTGCGACAGCGGCGGCGTTACGTAAAATCAAGGGGTTAAAGAGGGGTCTTTAACCTTTCATTTACGAGTGTCGCATGACAGGTCCGGCATTTCCACGCAAGTTTCGGCACGCTGTGGCCCGATTGCGACGTGGGCCAAGCGGGCAAAGGCGGGGGGCAACTTGCCCCCCCCAAACCCAGATCAAAGTGCTGCTTTGATGGAGGCTGTGATCGGCGTGGTGGGGCGGCCGATCAGTTGCGACAGGGTGTGGCTTTCATCCAGCAAACCGCCCGACGCGGCCTTGATGTCGCTGTCGGCCAGCACCAGCGCAAAGCCTTCGGGCAGGCCAAAGCTTTGCAAGATGCCCGCATACACATCTTGCGGCAGGTTGTTGTAGGGGATGGTCTTGCCGGTCTGACGGCTGACTTCGGCGGCAAAATCGGCCATGCTATGCGGCACATCGCCCGCCAGTTCGTAGGTCTTGTTGTCATGGCCTTCGCCAAGCGCCACGACGGCAATCGCTTCGGCATAGTCGGCGCGCGCGGCCGAAGCGATGCGGCCTTCGCCCGAGGCGCCGATCAGCGCGCCATGTTCAATCGATGCCGCCAGCGAACCGGTGTAGTTTTCGGTATACCAGCCGTTGCGCAGCAGGGTGTAGGCAAGGCCCGACGCCTTCAGTGCGGCTTCGGTGGCGATGTGGTCTTCGGCCAGGATCAGTGGCGAGGTGTCGCCCTTCAGGATCGAGGTGTAAATGATGCGGCCAACGCCAGCGGCTTTGGCGGCGGTGATGACGGCCTTGTGCTGGCCGGCGCGATCATTGAAATCGTTAGAGGAAATCAGCACCAGCACATCAACGCCGGTCAGCGCTGTGAAGGTTTCGGGCTTGGTGTAATCAAAGGCGCGGGCGGGCACGCCCAGATCTGCGGCGGGGTTGCGCACCAGCGCGACAAGGTCGGATTTCGGGGCGCGGGCTTTGATGGCGGTGATGGCAAGGCGGCCAAGGTGGCCGGTGGCTCCGGTGATGGCGATGGTCATGGGCGACTCCTGTTGTTGATGGTGGTAGGAATACGCCTTTACTTACGAAACGTAAGTACCTACATTTTTGTAAGTATACCACAGAGGCGCACATGAGCATGTCTGATCCCGCACAACAGGCCGCGGCCTTGCTGGCCGATTTCCGCGCCGCGAATGTTTTGGCCGCAGATTGCCCGTCGCGGTTGGTCTTAGGGCATCTGACCAGCCGCTGGGGCACATTGGTGATGATTGTGCTGGCGACGGGGCCGCATCGGTTCAGCCAGTTGCGGCGTAGCATCGGCGGGGTAAGCGAACGGATGCTGGCGCAGACCTTGCAACAGCTAGAGGCTGACGGCTTTGTGCTGCGGCTGGCGCATAAGGTCGTGCCGCCGCATGTCGATTATTCGCTGACCGATCTGGGCATGGAAGCGGCGGCGCATGTGGTGGCGCTTTCGGCGTGGATCGAAGCCAAGCTGCCGGAAATACAGGGAAAAACTGCGATGGCTGCCGAATAAGGTATCAGTCTTGGCGCGGCGGACCAAAGCGGGTGATCATGCGGTCACGAATTTGGTCACGCGCTTGGCGATAGGCGGCAAGCTTGGCCTCGCGGCCCTCGCCAATCGCGGTGGGGTCGATGATTGGCCAATATTCGACCTCTAGATGATAGGTCTTGGTCAGTTCAAGTGCTGCACGCTGGCTGGCCGGTGACAGCGCGATGATCAGATCATATTGGCCCAGATCGTCGCCCTGATCCTGCATTTCTTCGAACGACCGCGACCGATGCCGCGACAGTTCGATGCCAAGTTCGGCGCAGACGGCGATGGAAAAGCCATCAACCTCCATGTCGTTCTTGACGCCCGCCGATTGCACATAGGCGCGCTGGCCGTAGAACTTTTTCATCAACGCTTCGGCCATAGGCGAGCGGACGGCGTTATGATCACAGCAAAACAACACGGCTTGCGGAAATGCCATCCCGGTCAGCCCCAATGCAACACGCAGATCAGGGTGAACAGGCGCCGGGCGGTGTCGATGTCAACCTCGGCCTTGCCATCAAGCCGTTCTTGCAGCACCCGCGCACCTTCGTTGTGAATGCCGCGCCGCGCCATGTCGATGGCTTCGATCTGGCTGGGGGGCAGACGTTTCACCGCGTCGAAATAGCTTTCGCAGATCTGGAAATAGTCTTTCACCACCTGCCGGAACGGGCCAAGCGACAGATGAAATTCGCCTACCTTTTCCGCGGCTTCGGTGGCAATGTCAAAGACCAGACGGCCTTCGCGGATCGCCAGACCCAAACGGTAGGGGCCGGGCACCGAAGCGCGGCCATCGCGCATCGGCAGGGCAAAACTGTTGTCTTCCAGAAGATCAAAGATCGCGACGTTGCGTTCTTGTTCGATGGTCGGGGTAACGCGGGCAAGGCCCTTTTCATCAATGTCGATGGCGCAGATGCGGTTGCTCATTCGGCCCCCCTGTTCAACATATCCA
>JAHEDL010000261.1 GCA_024641255.1 Pseudorhodobacter sp. | reverse complement strand
ATGGCGGCTCCTTTCTTGTTGTTGTGACGGATTCGCGGCGGCAGCGAAAGGGCGTTCAGGCCAGAAGCTCTGCCGGCCTTGCCGCCAGCACCGCCAACGCGGCAGTAGGCGCGATGCCAAGCAGCAGGCCGCGGGCGCCGGCGTTGATCCAAACCTTGGCCGCGGTGCAAACCGACGCCTCTATTGCCACCGGCACCGCCCGCTTTTGGCCAAAGGGCGAAATGCCGCCCACCTTATAGCCGGTCAGCTTTTCAGCCTTGGCAGGCAGCATCATCGCCGCCGCCTTGCCGCCAAACGCCGCCGCGACCTTCTTCATCGACAACTGCCGATCCGAAGGGATAACGCAACAGGCAGGCTTGCCGTCAACTTCGACCATCAGGGTTTTCAGGGTCAGCGCCGCGTCCAACCCCAAGGCTGCCGCCGCCGCCAGACCGACCGCCTCGGCAGAGGGGTCATAGGCATAGGGGTGAAGCGTAACCTCCACCCCTTTGATTTTCAAAAACAACAGTCCCGGTGTTGATGCCATGGCTTAAGGCGGGGCAGCCCCCGCCTTCCTTTGATGGACCGCTTAGTAAACCACAACCGCGCGAATGCTTTCGCCTTTGTGCATCAGATCGAAGCCTTCGTTGATCCGCTCCAGCGGCAGGATATGGGTGATCAGACTGTCGATCTCGATCTTGCCGTCCATGTACCAATCAACAATCTTCGGCACGTCCGTCCGCCCGCGCGCGCCGCCGAATGCGGTGCCTTTCCAGACCCGCCCTGTCACCAACTGGAACGGCCGGGTTTCAATCACAGCCCCCGCAGGTGCCACGCCGATGATGATCGATTGACCCCAACCGCGGTGGGTGCATTCCAGCGCGTCGCGCATCACTTTGACGTTGCCGGTGCAGTCGAACGAATAATCCGCGCCGCCGATCTTGTCGAACGGGGTCTTGGTCAGATCGACAATCGCCTGCACCACCGATGTGCCCTCGGGCAATTCCTTGGGGTTGATGAAGTGGGTCATCCCGAACTTCTCGCCCCATTCTTTCTTGTCGTTGTTCAGATCGACCCCGATGATCATCCGCGCGCCGGCCATTTTCAGGCCCTGGATCACGTTCAGGCCAATACCGCCCAGACCGAACACCACCGCGGTTGCGTCGATTTCCACCTGCGCGGTGTTCAAAACCGCACCGATGCCGGTGGTGACGCCGCAGCCGATGTAGCAAATCTTGTCAAACGGCGCATCTTCCCGCACCTTGGCCAGCGCGATTTCCGGCACCACGGTGTGGTTCGCGAAGGTGGAACAGCCCATGTAGTGATGGATCGGCGTGCCATCCAGCATCGAAAACCGGGTGGTGCCATCGGGCATCAGGCCCTGGCCTTGGGTGGCGCGGATCGCGGTGCAAAGGTTGGTCTTGCGCGACAGGCACGACGGGCATTCGCGGCATTCCGGCGTATAAAGCGGAATGACGTGATCGCCGACTTTCAGCGTTTTCACGCCCGGACCAACGGCAATAACCACGCCAGCGCCTTCATGGCCCAGAATGGCAGGAAACAGCCCTTCCGGGTCGGCACCCGACAGAGTGAATTCGTCAGTATGGCAAATGCCGGTCGCCTTGATTTCGACCAGAACTTCGCCTTCCTTCGGATCGGCAAGGTTCACTTCCATGATTTCAAGCGGCTTGCCTGCGGCAATGGCAACGGCGGCGCGGGTGCGCATGGGTAATCCTCCCTGATGAATTTCGCGCCAAGCTGCGGGAAAGTCGCAGAAAACGCAACGCGGGAAACGACAGATCACGGTTGTTTCCCGCACCTATCGGCATTGGCGGTTGCGGTGGCCGGGTGGCGCGTTAAGCTTCGCGCAGATATTTATTGAAAGTCTTTGAGTGTTGTCTGTGATTGGTTTCCCGCCGCGCCGGGTCTACGTCTTGGCGCTTTGCATGGCCGTGGCGGGCTGCAGCGGCTATGCACGTTATAATCGCATGGGTCCGGTGCATGAAATGCTGCCGCCGCAGCCCGATTATTGCGGCGCGCTGGCGTTGCACGGGCTGATTGGTCAGCCCTTCACCACGCTGGCAGACCAACAGCTGATCGGCCCGTTGCGGATCTTGTGGCCGGGGCAAGAGATTGGTTCCGACATCGACCCGATCCGGCTTGACGCAGAAGTGGCAGACGACCAGCGCATTCTGGCGCTATTCTGCGGCTGAAACATGCGGCGATAGGGGGGAAACCATGCGATACCTGACGGGCCTTGTCGTGGCGTGCAATCTGGCGGGCTGTGTCCCCACCCCGACGCCACCCAGCTTTGAAACCCCACCGGTCGACAGCTGTGGCGCGAATAAGCTGCAATCGCTGGTCGGTCAGCCGGATTTGGTGCTGCAAACCCTGCGCTTTGCCGCGCCCACCCGGATCATCCGTCCGGGCATGGCGGTAACGATGGATTACGCACCGGGCCGTCTGAACATCGAAATCAACAGCGAAAACCGGATCAGGGCGGTGCATTGTGGCTAAAGACCCGCAAGGCCAGACCCAACCCGACACCTGCGGCGCTGCGGCCTTTGCCAAACTGATCGGCCAGCCCGCCGCGGCACTTGCAAGCATCGCCCGCGATGGACCCTTGCGGGTGATCGCCTATGGTGCCCGCGCCACCACCGATTTTCGCCCGACACGGCTTACCGTTCGGCTTGACCGTGAAGGCCGCATCGCCAGCCTGACCTGCGGCTAGCAAACAGCCCCCGCATTGCATCGGGGGCTGGCTGTAGTGTCAGCGTTCGCGCGATCACTCCATGCGATAGCTGGTATGGCAAGCCTTGCACGCGCCACCAATCGCCGCCATCCCGGCCTTGACCCCATCCAGCGACGCCACGTCCATCGCGGTGGCTGCGGCGTTCAAGCCATTGGCCTTGGTGATAAAATCATCCCACGCCGTCCAGATTTCCGGCTTGGCTTCCGACGCCGGATCATTGCCCGCCTTTTCGAATTTAACCGGAATATCGGCAGAACCCGCCACCAACACCGCCTTGGCCGCTTCGGCGGCAGCAGCGTCAAACGCCACCTCGCCCGAGGCCATGCCGCCCAAGGTCTTGGCCGCACCGCCAAAGGATTTCATCAAGTCTTTCTGCGCAATAACCAGCGGATCGGTGGCTTCGACTTCGGCGAAAGCAACGCCCGCAATCAGCGCAAGTCCGGCGGCAAGGGCTTTGGTTGAAAATTTCATGTCACGCTCCGGTTTGATACAATTGGTCGAAGTATAGCGGGCGGCAGGTCTGCGCCTACGGACTTAGGTCTGATCACCCCACAGCCACCGCGTCGATCACAGAAAAGTCATCACGCAAAAAGCCGCCGCGGGTGCCATCGAGGCACCGCTTGGCGGCAATGCCTTGGCCGCATCTGCCCCCGAACGCGCGTGAAAACGGCGACGCCTCCGGCGGGAGTATTTCAGAAAGAGCAATTCA
>JAHEDL010000251.1 GCA_024641255.1 Pseudorhodobacter sp. | reverse complement strand
TCAACGTGACCCAGCGTGATCGGATCAAAGGTGCCGGGATATAGGCCGATGCGCATAGGTTTCTCCTGCCCGAAATCAGCGACACGCAACAATATTGCGTGCCGCGATGCAAGCGGATTAATGCCGCAGCACGCTGCTTAAAGAACAGGCGGCTAGAAGCCTTTGATCATGCCTTCCAACGCGTCTTTCTCCATCGCCAGTTCCGACAGCCTGGCCTTGACCACGTCCCCGATGGAAATCAGGCCAATCAATTCGCCCGCCTCGACCACCGGAATGTGGCGAAAGCGGCCGTCTGTCATTTTTTGCAGCACGCCATTGGCATCATCGGCGCGGCTGCAGGTGACGACTTTGGCGGTCATGATCGCATCAACCGGCTCTGCCAGACAGGTTGATCCGCGCCGCCCGACTTCGCGCACAATGTCCCGCTCTGACACGATACCGCTTAGCATCTTGCCATCGGGCGAGATGACGACCGCACCGATGCGGCGGGCCGAAAGCACCTCGGCCACGCGGGCAACCGCAGTGCCGGGGGGCAAGGTGACGACCCCGTCATCGGATTTCGATTTCAGAATTTGGCTGACAAGCATGGGTTCCTCCCTGTTTGTCCTTATCAGCGTCGCGCCCACGCAAGATTCTGTCAAGAGAATGCTTCAAGCCTTTGCATTTCTTTCCTGACTTCGCGCGTAAGTTGATCTGCAAAGCGGTTCAGGCGGGCAACCCGGCCATCATCGGCGTGGCGAATTAACCAGAAGGCGCGGGTCAGGTGAATTTGGTCGGGCAGAATGCGCTGCAACTCTGGTGCGGCAGACAACGCAAAATCATGCACAACGCCAACCCCTGCCCCGTGACGCAGGAAGTTCAGTTGAACCGAGACAGAGTTCGACGCCAAGGGCGGCGCAGAGGCGCCGATTTCGGTCAGATAATCCAGTTCCTTGTCAAAGATCATATCGGGAATATAGCCGACAAAGCGGTGGCTTTGCAGGTCGTCCACGCGCGTGATCGCGGCGTGCCGGGCAAGATAGTCGCGGCTGGCGGCAAGGTGCAGCTGATAATCGGTCAGCTTTTGCACCGTAAGACGGCCCGCTTCGGGGCGCGAAACCGCAATCGCCATGTCGGCTTCGCGCTTTGACAGGTTAAAGACGCGCGGCAAGGCCACAATCTGCACCTCTAACCCCGGATTGGCGTCACAGATTCGCGCCAGCACTTGCGGCAGCAGATAGTTGGCGCAGCCATCCGGCGCGCCGATGCGGATCTGTCCGGTAAGCCCTTCAGGCCCCGACAGCGCCTCGGACGCGCCCTCAACGGCGGTTTCGGCGCGTTCGGCATGGGTCAAAAGCCGCGTGCCTTCCTCGGTCAGCGCATAGCCCTGCGGGGTTTTGGTAAACAACCGCGACCCGACCGCATCTTCCAGCCGCGCAATGCGGCGGCCAACAGTGGCCGGGTCGATCTTTAGCCGCCGCCCTGCCCCAGACAGGCTTTCGCTGCGTGCCACTGCCAGAAATACCCGCAGGTCATCCCAATCCATATGTTCGCTGGCCATCGCCCCACCTTTGCAAATATGCAAAACCGCTTTTGAAACCTTGCCCCTGTTCACCGCAATTTCGCAAGACTATTCTGACGCCAATCACCTTAGGAGGATTGCGATGAAAGAGATCGGTCACTGGATCAACGGCAAACTGGTTGCGGGCACCTCGGGCCGCTTTGCCGACGTGTTCAACCCCGCCACCGGCGAAGTGCAGGCCCGCGTGGCGTTGGCGTCGAAGGCAGAGCTGGACGCAGCAACCGCTGACGCAGCCAAAGCCCAAGTCAAATGGGGTGCCACCAACCCGCAGCGGCGCGCGCGCGTGATGATGGAAATGGTGCGCCTGCTGAACCGCGATATGGACAAGCTGGCCGAAGCGCTGTCATCCGAACATGGCAAGACCATCCCGGACGCCAAGGGCGACATCCAGCGCGGTCTGGAAGTCATCGAATTCTGCATCGGCGCGCCGCACCTGCTGAAGGGCGAGTTCACCGATTCTGCTGGCCCCGGCATTGACATGTATTCGATGCGCCAGCCGATCGGCGTGGCAGCGGGCATCACCCCGTTCAACTTTCCGGCGATGATCCCGATGTGGAAAATGGGCCCGGCGCTGGCCTGCGGCAACGCCTTCATCCTGAAGCCGTCGGAACGCGCGCCGAGCGTGCCGTTGATGCTGGCAGCCCTGATGAAAGAAGCTGGTCTGCCCGATGGCGTGATGCAGGTGATCAATGGCGACAAGGAATCGGTCGACGCGATTCTGGACAGCGAAGTGATCTCTGGCGTGGGCTTCGTCGGCTCGACCCCGATCGCGCAATACATCTATGCGCGCGGCACGGCTGCCGGCAAGCGCGTGCAGTGCTTCGGTGGTGCCAAGAACCACATGATCATCATGCCCGACGCAGACCTTGACCAAGCCGCTGACGCGCTGGTTGGTGCGGGCTATGGTGCGGCTGGCGAACGCTGCATGGCGATTTCGGTGGCCGTTCCGGTGGGCGAAGCAACCGCCAACGCCCTGATCGAACGGCTGATCCCGCGGATCGAAAAGCTGAAAGTCGGCCCCTATACCGCTGGCAATGATGTCGACTATGGCCCGGTTGTGACCGGGGCTGCCAAAGCCAACATTCTGAAGCTGATCGAGTCGGGCGTTGAACAAGGCGCGAAACTGGTTGTCGATGGCCGCGACTTCAAACTGCAAGGCTATGAAGACGGCTTCTTCGTTGGCCCGCATCTGTTTGACCATGTCACCACCGACATGGACATTTACCGCAAGGAAATCTTCGGGCCGGTGCTGTCGATGGTGCGCGCCAAGACCTATGAAGAAGCAATCGGCATGGCGATGGACCATGAATACGGCAACGGCACCGCGATCTATACCCGCGATGGCGATACCGCGCGTGATTTTGCCAACCGGATCAACGTCGGCATGATCGGCATCAACGTGCCAATTCCGGTGCCGTTGGCCTATCACACCTTCGGCGGCTGGAAGAAATCTTCGTTCGGTGACCTGAACCAGCACGGGCCGGACAGCTTCCGCTTCTACACCCGCACCAAGACCATCACGTCGCGTTGGCCGTCGGGCATGAAAGAAGGCGCAAGCCTGAACTTCAAGCCGATGGACTAAGACAGATCGGCTTGCGGCCTGAATGCGGCCGCAAGCCTACCTGCAGACATGAAAAAGGGCGGGAGATATTCTCCCGCCCTTTTCGCATTCTGACTTCAGGTGTTACTTCGAACCCATCCGCAGCACGTAATAGACCGCACCGCCGACACCAACGCCGACGAACCAGCCATAGGTGCCCCACCATGCCGGCAGAACCGTGGTGAAGGTCGGCAAGATCGACGAGAACACCATGCCAACCGCCAGCGCCAGGAACGCTTTGGCGTGGAAGCCGCCTTCAAACTTGAACTCGCCGTTTTCTTGATAAAGCGCGTTCACG
>JAHEDL010000244.1 GCA_024641255.1 Pseudorhodobacter sp. | reverse complement strand
CTGCGATAAATTCGGGAATGGTTTCATCCAGCAGGTCAATGCCTTTTTGATCCGTCAGCCGGCTGACCAAAATTGCCAAAGGCCCCGGCACATCCAGCCCCATTTCGGCACAAAGTGCGGCTCGGTTGGTGGCTTTGCCTTTCATGGCCCGTGCCGAATAGGGAACGGCCTCGGCTTCTGGCGACCAGACAGCGGTATCAACGCCGTTCAGAATGCCCGAAACCACATCGGCCCGCTGGGCGATAACGCCTTGCAGGCCCATGCCAAATTCGGCCCGCATCAATTCGGCAGCATAGTTCGGCGACACGGTGGTGATGCGATCTGCCGTGACCAGACCCGCCTTCAGGCTGGACAATCCGCCGTAATATTCCAGCGCGCCGGGGTGGAACTGTTCGAAGGGCAGCCGCAGATCTGCCAGCGCCTGCGCGGGCGCCCAGCCCTGAAAGGCGATGTTGTGAATGGTCAGCACTGATTTCACGCCATTGGCGCCGCCATAGGCCAGATAGGCCGGGGCAAACCCTGCCTGCCAATCATGGGCGTGCAGAACGTCGGGCTTCCAGCCCGCCAGCCCTTCGCGGGAAATTCGTGCGGCAACCCAAGACAGTGCGGCAAAGCGGCGGGCGTTATCGAACCAATCGCCACCAGGCCCAGTGTAGGGCCCGCCTTCGCGGTCAAACAGATGGGGCGCATCCAAAAGCAGCACCTGAACGCCGCCAACTTCGCCCGCAAACACCCGACCATCGCCGCCAAACAGGCCGGGTTCGAACCACACCTCATGCATCGCATCAAGTTTTGACCGTAAGCTGCGGTAAGCAGGTAATAAAACCCGCATATCCCAACCCACTGCAGCCAAAGCGGCAGGCAACGCGCCAACCACGTCTGCCAGCCCGCCCGTCTTGATCAGCGGCACACATTCCGAGGCCACCGATAGCACCCGACCCCGAATCTGCATCTGTGATCCTTTCATCCGTTCCAACTCTTCTGACGGGTCGGGAACAGCCAAAGCCATCCCCGCCGATCTATGCCCTTGCGCCGGTTACGACAGTGCCCGCGACCGTGCGTCAAGCATATCTTGTGTTATCAATACAATACCAGACTCGGTGCGCCGGAACCACTTGGCGTCAAGTTCAGGGTCCTGCCCCACAACCAGACCTTCGGGAATGATCACGCCGCGATCAATCACGCAGTTTTTCAACTCGGCCTTGCGATTGACCACCACCTGCGGCAGCGCCACCACATATTCCAGACTGGAAAAGCTATGGGTGCGGCAACCGGTGAACAGCAGCGAATTGCGCACCTCTGACCCCGAAACGATACAATCGCCCGACACCAAAGACGACACGGCCGAACCGCGCCGATCCGCCTCGTCATGGATAAACTTGGCGGGTGGCAGGATTTCGGCATAGGTCCAGATTGGCCAGCTTTGATCGTAAAGATCCAGCTTCGGCACAAAATCGGTCAGGTCGATATTGGCCTGCCAGAAGGCGTCGATCGTGCCGACATCGCGCCAGTAAGGTTCGGTTTCCAAGCCTGATTTCACGCAAGAATCGGCGAATTTATGCGCTACTGCCTTGCCGTTTTTCACAATCTCGGGGATCAGGTCATTGCCGAAATCATGGCTGGAGTTCGGGTCCTCCATATCGCGGATCAACAGATCGCGCAGGAAAGCCCAATCGAACACATAGATCCCCATCGAGGCCAAAGCATTGTCAGGATCACCTGGAATCGACGGCGGATCTTTCGGCTTTTCCAGAAAGCTGGTGATACGCATGTTCTTGTCGACATCCATCACGCCAAAAGCGGTCGCCTCCATCCGGGGCACCGTCAGGCAGCCAATCGTCACATCTGCACCGGAATCGACGTGCTGCTTCAGCATCACTTCGTAATCCATCTTGTAGATATGGTCGCCTGCCAGAACAATGATGTATTTAACACCATAAGAATCAACGATATCAATGTTTTGCGCAACGGCATCGGCCGTGCCCAGATACCATTTGTTTTCATCGACCCGCTGCGAGGCAGGCAGGATATCCAGATATTCGTTCCGTTCTGCGCGGAAGAACCCCCAACCGCGTTGCATGTGGCGAATAAGCGAATGAGCTTTGTACTGCGTGGCAATCGCCATTTTACGAATGCCAGAGTTCAAGGCGTTCGATAGGGCAAAGTCGATGATCCGGGTCTTGCCGCCAAAGTAAACCGCCGGTTTGGCGCGACGGTCGGTCAGTTCTTTCAGGCGACTGCCCCGCCCCCCGGCCAGAACAAATGCCATGGCCTGTGTTGACAGGCGGGCGTTAGGTCTTGGTTGCATCGTCTTCCTCCCTTGGTGCGGGTCTTGGCCCGCTATTGGTCCTGTCGTGATTAGCCCCGTTTCAACCAGACTGCCGACAAAGGCGGCAAGGTGACAAGCGCCGAATGCGCCCGACCATGATGCCCCACAGCCTCTGCGGTAATGCCGCCAAGGTTGCCACGATTTCCCCCTCCGTAAATCGCGGCATCCGTGTTCAAAATCTCGCTCCAATGACCGCCCGCGGGCAGCCCGACGCGATAGCTGCGCTCGACCGGTGTCATGTTGACCAGCGCGACCACCATGGCATCATCGGCACCGCCCTTGCGCAGCCACGCATAAACGCCTGCTTCAGAGTCGTTGCTTTCAATCCACTCAAAGCCTTCGGGCCGGGTGTCATTGACATGCAGCGCGGGTTCATCGCGGTAGACGCGGTTCAGGTCGCGCACCAAGGATTGCACGCCTTTATGTGCCGGCAAATCAAGCTGGTGCCAATCAAGCGATTGATTGTGGTTCCATTCGCGGCCTTGGGCAAACTCGCAGCCCATGAACAAAAGCTTCTTGCCCGGATGCGCCCACATGAACCCATAATAGGCCCGCAGGTTGGCAAATTTTTCGGCACCATCCCCCGGCATCTTTTCGATCATGCTGCCTTTGCCATGCACCACTTCGTCATGGCTGATCGGCAGGATGTAGTTTTCCGACCAAGCGTAATGCAGACCAAAGGTCATCTGGTGGTGGTGGTATTTGCGGTAGATCGGGTCTTTGTGCATGTAGGACAGGGTGTCATTCATCCAACCCATGTTCCATTTGAAGCCAAAGCCAAGCCCACCATGGTTCACCGGGCGCGATACGCCCGGAAATGCGGTGCTTTCTTCGGCCACGGTCATCACGCCCGACACTTCGCCATAGGCGGTGATGTTCATCTTTTGCAGCACCGCGATGGCTTCGTAATTCTCGCGGCCGCCGTCTTTGTTTGGCACCCATTGCCCCGCAGCACGGCTGTAATCGCGGTAAAGCATTGATGCCACGGCATCAACGCGCAGGCCGTCCATGTGGTATTCTTCCAACCAATACAAAGCGTTGGAAACCAGATAGTTCTGCACCTCTGCCCGGCCATAGTTGTAGATCAGGGTGTTCCAATCTTGATGGAACCCTTCGCGCGGGTCTTGGTGTTCATAAAG
>JAHEDL010000234.1 GCA_024641255.1 Pseudorhodobacter sp. | reverse complement strand
GCGATCCCCTTTATGCTCGCAATCGTTTGGCTGTTTGATGGCAGCCTGAAACCGCTGCTTAGCCGCGGCTGGCCCGCCATGCTGGGGCGCGGCTTGCTGAACTTCACCGCCTACACCGCCTATTACCTAGCGCTGGCCGCGCTGCCGATGGCGACCACGGTGGCGCTTTATTTCACCGCCCCGCTGATCATCACCGTGTTGTCGGTGGTGATGTTGCACGAACCGGTGTCGTGGCGCCGTGGGCTTGGCACCTTTGCCGGGTTTTGCGGTGTGCTGATCATGGTCCGCCCCGGCGGCGATCTGTTCGATTGGGCGGCGCTGCTGCCGATTTTCTGCGGCTTTGCCTATGCGCTGTCGATGATCATGGCCCGCAGCATGGGCAAACGCGATACCGCCGCCGCCATGGCGTTCTGGGGCAACATCGCCTTCCTGCTTTGCGGTCTGGGGCTGTCGGCCTATTACGGATCGGGCACACACGCGGGCGATGCGCACCCCAGCCTTGCCTTCCTGACCCGCGGCTGGGTCACCCCCACCGGCTTTGATCTCTTTCTGATGTGCGCCTGCGGCTTTATCGCCGCCGTGGGCCTGACGCTGCTGACCCACGCTTACCGCATCGGGCAGTCATCTATCGTGGCGCCGTTTGAATTCAGCTTTGCCTTCTGGGGCATCTTGTGGGGCTGGCTGTTTTGGGGCGACCTGCCCGATGCGCTTGGCTGGCTTGGCATCGCCGTTATCATCGCCGCAGGCACCTATGTGCTGCGCCGCGAAGGCATCGAAACCATAGCCGCGCCAAAACCGCTGGCCGCCACCGCCAGCCAAAGCTGACGCGGGCTATTTGCCCGCCGCCCCCAAATCCCCAAACTTGCCGCGCAGCGCCGCCACATGATCGGCCAGCGCGGGCTTGGTCTGCCACTGCGCCACCAGATCGGCCCACCGCAGCGGCACGAAGGTCACGCTGTCACCGCGCACCGCGGCGGCAAACTCTGCCACCTCGCGCCGATGCACCGCAATCCGTTCACGGTCCACCAGTTTGCCAGAACCCCACGCCCGCGGTTCGGCATAAAGATACACAAGAACTGCACCCAAAGCCCGCTTCTGCGCCCGAATGTAAATACCATAAGCCTGCTTGATCAACTGCGGCGCATCCAGCGTTTCAAAGCCAACATCGCCCGCAACCAAAGCATCGCGCAACCGCGTAAAGGCCGCCAGCTTTTCGCCCCAGATCGGTCGGTCGATCACCTCGGCAAAACCTGACTGCTTCAGCGGCCGAAACGGTTCATAGCGTTTGCTTTCAATCCCGATCAGCGTGGTATGGGTTTCAATCGCCACATCCAGCCACGGATGCCGCCCACCCGTCCACGGAAACCGCATTTCGGCTTCCAACTCCACCGTGCTTACCTGCCCTGCCGGCACCCCCGGCAAGGGCGGCAACTGCATCGGGCGCTGCAAAAACCAGCCAAAGCCATTCGCAACCAAGGCCGCCGACGACTCGGGGCTGTCAAACTTGCCAGAGCGGATCTCGTTTCCCGGCGACCGTTTCAACGCGTCAACAATCAATGCCTCTGGCAGACCCGGCAGAAAACTTGGCATCGCAGCACCCCCTTTTGGTAACGAAAAAGGCCGCCCCATCGGGACGGCCCCTTAGCTTTTTCGGATAAACCGATCTTACATTTCGTCCAGTGCTTCGATGAACTTCTGCAGCTCGTCTTTCGAGACTTCTTTCTCGGTCACTTTGGCACCAGCCACGATGTGATCGACAACCTTGTCTTCGAAGATCGGCGCGCGCAGCTGTTGCTGCATTTGCGGGTTCTTCTGCACGAATTCGAAATACTGACGCTCTTGGCCCGGATACTGACGCGCTTGCGCCAGAACAGCTTGGGTCATTTCAGCGTCCGAAACGGTCACTTCAGCCTTGCGGCCAACTTCGGCCAAGACCAAGCCCAGACGAACCCGGCGCTCTGCCAGTTTCTTGTGCTCTTCGGTCGGCTCCATGTTGCCATGGTTGTGATCGTGCACGTCCGGGTGCTCTTCGTGCCACAGCTGGTGCGCGATTTGCGCAGCTTCTGCATCCACCAGTGCCGGCGGCAGGTCAAACTTCACCTGTGCATCCAGCTGATCCAGCAGCGCGCGCTTCAGAACAGCACGAGCCGCCCCTTTGTACTCTGCTTCCAGACGTTCCGAGATTTGGCCTTTCAAAGCAGCCAGATCTTCTGCGCCGTATTTCTTGGCCAGCTCGTCGTCCAGCTCTGCTGCAACCGGCTTTTTCACGCCTTTGACGGTGCAAGCGAACACAGCCGCTTTGCCTGCCAGATGTGCTGCGCCGTAAGCTTCCGGGAAGGTCACGTTGACCGAAACTTCGTCGCCGGTCTTCACGCCAACCAGTTGGTCTTCAAAGCCCGGGATGAACGAGTTCGAACCCAGAACCAGCGGGTAATCCTCGCCAGCGCCGCCTTCGAATTCCACGCCGTCAACCGAACCTTTGAAGTCGATGACAACTTGGTCGCCCGATTTGGCTTTGCCGTTCTTGCCGCGATCTTCGAACGACTGCGCGGTCGCAGCCAGGTTCTTCAGCGCTTCTTCAACCGAAGCTTCATCAGCTTTCACCGAAAGACGGTCCAGCACGATAGCAGATGCGTCAACGTCCGGAATCGGCGGCAGGGCTTCGTAGGTCATTTCGACCACAACGTCCTGGCCTTCTTTCCACGACTCGCCACCAACCATCTTCACGTCGGGCTGCATCGCCGGACGATCACCCGACTTATCGAAGTGATCCTTCATCGCGCCGTCGATAGCGTCTTGCATGGCATCGCCCATCAGGCGCTGACCGAATTGCTTTTTCAGAATCGCCAGCGGCACTTTGCCCTTGCGGAAGCCCTTGATTTCAACCTCGGGCTGCGCCTCGAGCAATTTTTCCTGAACTTTCGCTTCCAGCTCTGCCGCAGTCACCGTGATGGTGTAGGCGCGCTTCAAGCCGTCTTTCAGGGTTTCGGTGACCTGCATTACTTCGTCCTTCTCATCATCTGGTGCGGGTAGAGGGACTTGAACCCCCACGCCTTGCGGCGCCAGAACCTAAATCTGGTGCGTCTGCCAATTTCGCCATACCCGCAGAACCGAACAAAACACAGTCCCCCGACCCGAAAGCCGGGGAGTGCGTCTTGAAATCCGCGCCCTTCTAACAAAGCCGCGCGCGGGAAGCGAGAGGAAAAGTGACAGCCCATACACGAAGCAACCGCGGCGGGAATTCGCGTAAAAACCCCGCCATTAACGCAATGTTGCCACAGTGGCGGGTAAGATCGGAGCAAGCAGATAAACCGCCGGGTGCCGCCATGCCGTTCAAGACCGTTCCTGTCGCACAAAAAGCGCCGCCGCAACCCGCGTCGCGCCACGGGCTTTTGGCGGGCACAAGGGTAATGACTCTGGACGGCGCTTTGCCAGTTGAATTCCTGACCGTATCAGACCGCATTGTCACCCGCCTTGGTGCCC
>JAHEDL010000230.1 GCA_024641255.1 Pseudorhodobacter sp. | reverse complement strand
CCGGTTTCCCCCTTTTCCCATGCCAACAGTCGCGCGGCATCCCCGGTTCTGCGCAAGGTTTCACCGCGCGGGTGCAGACTTTGTCGTTCTAGATCGGGCTGATCTTCCAGCTTTTGAATGAAATGATCACGCCACGCCAATCGGCTTTGAAAGCTGGTCAAAGCCCCGGTCCAGCGTTGGCCGGGCCGCTCTGCTGCCCGCGCCACAGTCGCCTGCACCACCTCGCGCAAAGACAGACTCCCCAGCGCCAGATGCGGCGAAAGCCGCGAGCAAGCGCGTTCGGCGCTAAGCGGTGACGCCATTGCACGCAGGTAAGGCTCGCCACGATGCGATAGAAACGATGCCAGCAGGTCTATTCCCTGTGCGCGCCCGCCGCGTTGGCGATGGGCGCACGGGTCATCGGCGATCCGCAACGCGCGGGCCGATGGAATCAAGCCCGGTTCTAACCCCGAAACCGCGCGCAGGGCGGGCGGCGCAAGCAACGGGTTGGCCATAAACCCATCCTGCGGCTGCACTGCAATTCTTCGCGCGGTCGCGCCCCGCGCCACATTGGATTGCGGTAGCTCGTCCCACCTTATCCCCGCCGCCCGCGCCCATGCCGCAACCTTGCGATCGCGCGCATAGGTGAAAGCGTTGCCGGTTTCTTCGTGGCTGACGATGCGGGTTATGGCGTGTTGTCGGCAGATCCGTTCCAGCACCTCTTGCGCCTCGCCAACCCGTACCAACAAGGGCGCCCCCAGATCGGATAACTGGCTGCGCAAATCCTCAAGGCACTCCGCGGTAAACCCCCACTGCCGCGCCGAGGTGTCGGGCAGCCGCCAATATTCGGGCTCGACGATATATAGCGGCAAAATTGGCCCCAGTGCCGCCGCATGCGACAGGGCTGGGTGATCATGGGTGCGCAGGTCGCGCTTGAACCAGATGAGAACATTCATAGAACATAGGTCTAGCAAAAACTGCGCGTTGGTAAAGAGGGATAACACCAGATGTTGCGTCGATGTGCAAATTTTGGGCTATGCCCGCAAGATTTTGCCAGTCGCTGCAATCGTTTTACGTTGCCTTGGTTCCTGCGGGCAGGGGGCGACTTGTCCTGACCGGCGATGCTTTCTGAACGGTCAGGTTTATATGTTGACAAAAATACTTTGTTATCTATTGTTGACTTAAACCATCAACAATCACCGCATTGCGGCGGGGGAAATTTATGTTTGTTACCTTCCTGATCATGCTGCGCGAGGGCATCGAGGCAGCGCTGATCATCGGCATTATGGCGGGTTACAGTGTCAGACGCGGGCGGGCTTCTGCGTTGCCATCGATTTGGGCTGGCACCTGCGTTGCGCTGTTGGCCTCGGCTGCGGCGGCGGCATTGCTGCTTTGGACGCAGGCCGATTTCCCACAGCGCGCGCAAGAAACCTTCGAGGCCGTAGTCGCCCTTGTGGCGATAGCTGTCCTGCTTTCGATGGTGTTCTGGATGCGACGCGCTGGGCGCACCATGAAGGCAGAGATCGAACAAAGTTTGGACCTTGATCTGCTTGGCGCGTCGGGTCGCTTTTCAATGCCGCTGTTCGCGACGGCGTTTTTGATCGTCGGGCGCGAGGGCCTAGAGTCCGTGATGTTTCTGATTGCCATCTTGCAGCAGGCCACTGGCCCCGGAATGTTGACGGGTGCAGGGCTGGGTCTTGCCACGGCTGCGCTTGTCGGGGCGTTGATTTTCCGGCTGGGCGTGCAGCTCAATTTGGCCCGCTTTTTCCGTTGGACCGGGGTGGTGGTGATTTTCATCGCCGCCGGGCTTGCTGCGTCGGCTGTGCGGGCTTTTCACGAGGCTGGGCTTTGGAACGGCTTGCAGGGCAGTGCCTTTGACCTTTCGGCGGTGCTGCCGACCGATGGTCTGCTTGGCACGCTTCTGTCTGGCATCTTTGGATATTCCGCCGCCCCCAGTTGGGGCGAACTGCTGGCCTATCTTGCGCTGCTTATCCCGACGCTGATTGCGTTTTTGCGCCCGCTTTCCCCCACTTTGGCGCCTCGCGCCGCTTGATCCATCCGACAGGAGACTACCTATGCGCCGCTTTTTCAGCGTGAAGATGCTTGCCTTGATGACTGCCGCTTACGCTTCGGCGGTTTCGGCAGACCCGATTGCCGTTACCGTAACCGACGCCGGCTGCGATCCGATGGCGCTAAATGTCCCGGCTGGGGCGGTGCAGTTTGAGGTCACCAATGCGTCGACCCGCGCGCTGGAGTGGGAGATATTGAAAGATGTCATGATCGTCGCCGAGCGTGAAAATATCCTGCCGGGCTTCAAGCAAACACTGAATGTTACGCTTGATGCAGGCGATTATGCGATGACATGCGGGCTGCTGTCCAACCCTAAGGGCACGGTAAAAGCCATGGGCACCCAAGCGGTGGGGCCGGTGGATCCGATGGACCTTGTCGGGCCAGTCGCGGAATACAAGGTTTGGGTCAAAGCCGAAGCCGACGCGCTGCTTGTGGCGACCACCGCTTTTACTGCCGCGGTAAAGGCCGGCGATGTTGAAACCGCCAAGGCGCTTTTTGCCCCGGCGCGTGTCAGCTATGAGCGGATCGAACCGATAGCGGAACTGTTCAGCGATCTTGATGCGTCGATGGATGCCCGCGCAGACGACTGGGAAAAGCGCGAACAGGACCCTGGATTTTCCGGCTTTCACAAGTTGGAATATGACCTGTTTGCCACGGGCGATATTTCCGGCTCTGGTCCGGTGGCCGACAGGTTGCTGGCAGATACCCAAGACTTGCAGGGCCGCATTGTTGGCCTGATGGTGCCGCCTGCGGTGATGGTCGGCGGTGCTGCGGCATTGATTGAAGAGGTCGCTGCGTCGAAGATTTCCGGTGAAGAAGATCGCTACTCCCATACTGATCTGTCGGATTTTGCCGCCAATATCGAAGGGGCGCAGAAGATCGTCGCCTTGCTTGCCTCGCTGGTAGAGCCGCGCGATGCGGATCTTTTGTTACGCACCAATGCGGCTTTGGCGGATGTGCAGCTGGTTTTGGATGGCTATCGCAGCGCAGACGGTTTCAAGCCATACTCTGAATTGACAGACACAGATCGCAAGATGTTGGAAGCCAAAATCAATGCCTTGGCCGAAGATCTGGCGCGGTTTCCGGGCCTGCTGGGCCTGAAGGCGAGCTAAGCGATGACGACGCGACGTTCTGTTCTTTTGGGCCTTGGCGGCGCGCTTGCGCTGTCAGAGGCGCTTCGCCCGGTATCCGCCGATGCTGGTTCTACGGGCGATGTGACGCCGCCCACGGGCTTGGATTGGCAGGGTGCGCATCAAGCAGGCATTGCCACGCCATCGGCGCCGTTCGCCATTTTCGCGGCCTTTGATCTGTTGGTTGCCGATCGGGCAGCCCTAAAGCAGTTGATGCGCGTGTTGACAGAAGCGACCGCGACCTTGACCGAGCTCGGTCCGATCCCGCAAGGCGACGATCCGTTGATGCCGCCGCCTGATAGTGGTGTTTTGGGC
>JAHEDL010000227.1 GCA_024641255.1 Pseudorhodobacter sp. | reverse complement strand
TCTGCCAGAGGTGCTGGCGATGGGCGACCGCATCTTGGTGATGCGCGAAGGCCGCCAGATGGCGATCCTGCCGCACGACTCCGCCACCCAGCACTCCATCATGGCGCTTGCCACCGGACAAAAGGATGCCGCTTGATGGCTTTGCTTACCCGCCTTTCCCCTGCCGCGCTGCGTCTTTTGGCCCTGCTTGCGGTGCTGGCGCTTGTGCTGATCTTCTTTTCGACCCAGATCGAAGGCTATCTGAATGGCCGCCTGTTCAACCGGATTTCCTCTTCGGTTGCCATAATGGCCCTGATCGCCACCGGTCAAACGCTGGTAATCCTGACCCGCAACATCGACCTGTCTGTCGGCTCTGTGGTGGGCTTTTCCGCCTTTGCCACCGGCAGCCTGATCAGCAACCACCCCGACCTTAACCCGCTGATCCTGCTGCTTTACGCCGCCGCCGTCGGCACCGGTTTTGGCATGCTGAACGGCGTACTTGTGGCCTATGCCCGCATTCCGTCGATCATCGTCACCCTTGCCAGCATGGCGCTGTTCCGTTCAGCCCTTGTCGAATATTCCAATGCCAAATCCATCACCTCGGAAAGCCTGCCCGCTTGGCTGACCGATTTCCCCAATATGCCGGTGTTTTCGCTTGGCGCGATGGAGTTTCGTGCCGGTTTCACCGCATCGCTTGTGGTGGTGCTGATCGTGCATTTTGCGCTGACCCGCCTGCGGCCTGCCCGCCAATTCTTTGCCGTAGGGTCCAACCCCGAAGCCGCCGAAATGGCCGGCATTGACGCCCACCGCACCATCTTTGCCGCCTTTGCCCTGTCTGGGCTAATGGCAGGGCTGGCGGGTTTCATGTTCCTTGCCCGCTTTGGCAACATCACCGTCGTCGCTGGGCTTGGGTTTGAGCTGAAATCCGTCGCCTCTTCGGTCGTCGGCGGGGTGAATATCTTTGGCGGCTCCGGCTCGGTGATCGGGGCGTTTCTGGGTGCCATTTTGGTTGACCTGCTGGAAACCTCGCTGGTGCGCTGGGCCGTGGTCAGCGAATTCTGGCGCGAGGCGGTGCTGGGCGCGCTTATCTTGCTTGCCGTCACCACCGACACGCTGTTCTCGCGCCGCCTTGCCGCCCTGCGCGCGCGCAAATCCAAGGAGTCCGCGAAATGACCCGGCTTTATTCGTGGGAAGGTCTGCTGTTTGCCACCTTCGTGATCATCTTTGCCTTCAACGCGGCCTTCACCCCAGATTTTCTTGGCCTCTCCAACCAGATCAACCTGTTCCAACTGTCGATTGAAAAGATCATTCTGGCGCTTGTGATGACCTTCATCATCATCAACGCCGAAATAGATCTTTCCGTCGGGTCAATGATGGGGCTGTCAGCCTGCGCTTTTGGCTATCTTTACCAAATCGGAACCCCTGCCCCCGCCGCAATAGCGATTTGCCTTGCTGCGGGCGTTCTGGGCGGCTTTCTGAATGGCTGGTTCATCGCCCGACTTGGCCTGCCCAGCCTTGTTGTCACCCTTGCCACCCTGATCGGCTTTCGCGGCCTTGCCCGCGTCATGCTGGAAGATCGCGGCATCGGCGACTTCCCCGAATGGTTCAACGCCTTGGGCCAAAAAGGCCTGATCGGCCCGCTGCCCTTTGCGCTTTTGGCCTTCGCCCTACTTTTCGCCCTGCTTTATGTGCTGCTTGAACGCTCTGGCTTTGGCCGCAAAACCTATGTCATCGGCTCGAACCGCGATGTCGCAGACTTCGCCGGCATCGACACTGCCCGCCACAAGATCGTGTTGTTCACCCTATCGGGGCTGACCTCCGCCTTCGCCGGCCTGCTGTTTGCCGCCCGCGTCGGTGCCGTGCGCGGCGATGTGGGGTCGGGGTTTGAGCTGGACGTGATCACCATCGTGCTGCTGGGCGGCGTCAGCATCTTTGGCGGCAAAGGCACGCTGGTTGGCACCTTGCTGTCGATCCTGATCGTGCTGAACCTGCGCAATGGCATGGGCCTGATGAACATCACCGGCCACATCCAAACCGGTGTGATCGGGCTTTTGCTCATCGCGTCGGTCGTGATACCGCGGATAAAATTCGCGACATCACGCGGATCAAAGCCAGAGGCCACATCATGACCGACCCCGTCAAAATCGAATTCGATGCACCAATCCAGCGTGAATCCGTCGCCGAAATGGTGGTGCGCCGCATCCTTGATATGGTCAAAGCCGGTGTTCTGAAGGCGGGCGACACCCTGCCCCCCGAACGCGATCTTGCGCTTTCGCTGAACGTCTCGCGCCCCTCGGTGCGCGAAGCCATGCGCGGCCTTGCGGTGCTGGGCGTGGTGAAAACCCGGCAAGGCGGTGGCGCCTATATCTCTGATCTTGGCCCCGACGCCCTGCTTGGCCCGATCCAGTTCTACCTTTCGCTTGAAGGCATGAACATCCGCGAACTTTACGACGCCCGCAGCCTGATTGAATCCGATGTTGCCCGTCGCGCTGCCGTGGCGATCACTGATGACGAACTGTTGCAGCTGGAAGCCCTGCTGCAAACCCAACACCACACCATCGGCGACCCGATTGCGTTTCGCAAATCCGACTTCGAATTTCACGAACTGATCTGGATCGGCTGTCGCAACGCCTTTCTGAAACGCATCGGCGAAAGCCTGAACGTCATCGGGTTGGAGTTTCGCAAGCGCGCGTCCGAGCGCCCCGGCGTTCTAGAACAATCGCTGCGCGACCACCGCAGCCTGCTTGATGCGCTGAAGGCCCGCGACCCCGCCGCCGCCGCCGCCGCCGCAGAGGCGCATATGCAAAACGTCTACCAATCAACCATCGCACAAGAGGGTTAGCACATGGCCAAAATCGGAGTCGTCGGCATCGGCTGGTGGGCCTGCTTCAACCACATCCCGACGCTGCAAGCGTCTGCAGATGTTGATAAAATCGCGATCTGCGATCTTGACACCACCCGCCTTGCCACCGTCGGCGATCAGTTCAACATCGCCGCCCGCTACAGCGATGTCACCGAAATGGTCCGCGCCGAAAAGCTTGACGGCGTGATCATTTCAACCCCGCATATCGCCCACACCAAACCCGCGCTCGCCGCCCTTGCCGCCGGGGCGCATGTGCTGGTGGAAAAACCCATGGCGACCAGCCCCGAAGATGGCCGCGCCATCGCCGCCGCAGGCATCGCAGCCGGACGAGAGGTCGTCATCTCCACCGGTCTTAACTTCACCCGCTTTACCGCCACCGCCGCCGATTGGGTGCGCAGCGGCAAAATCGGCACGGTGCGCCACGCCGTCTGCCAAATGGGCAGCGCGCTTGACGATCTGATGGCGGGCGAGCCGATGCAGGAAACCACCACCCACCTGTTTCGCCCGCCGCCCTCGACCTGGGCCGACCCGGCCAAGGCGGGCGGCTATGCCTGGGGCCAGATGAGCCATTCGCTGGGCTGGCTTTGCCACGTTGCCGACCTGCGCTTCCAATCCATCTACTGCCTTGATGGCAAATCAAAAACCGGCGTCGACTATTACG
>JAHEDL010000220.1 GCA_024641255.1 Pseudorhodobacter sp. | reverse complement strand
GGCAGGTTCGACCGTTGGTCGGTGATTTCGTCAATGTCGAAGAACCGCGCACCGGGGATATGGGCCGCGGCATATTCGGCTTTGGCATCGCGCTTGGCATCGGGTAGATACCAGCTTGCGTCAATCACCCGCAGATCGGGGTCTTTCAAATGCGCGGCCAGCCAATCGGTGGACACCAGCGTTTTGGGGTCATCGGCAGCAGACGGGGTCATGTGCAAGCTCCTCTCAGGGGGATGCTTGCAGTTAAACCGATGGCGGCAGTCAGGCAAGGGAGCGTCGGCGTGGCAACCACCGCCTGCGCAAGAAAGTTACCGATGGCGCGCGCCTTAATGGCGTATCAACTGCGCCGAACCGCCAAAGCGGCTTACATGCCCTTCAGGTTTTGTTTCAGCAGCCGCGACTTTTCGCGATCCCAGTCGCGCTTGGCGCTGGTTTCGCGTTTGTCGGACAGTTTCTTGCCCTTGGCGACGCCCAGCTTGAGCTTTACGATGCCACGGTCGTTGAAATACATCAGCATCGGAACGATGGTCATGCCTTCGCGGCCGACGGCATTCCACAGGCGCGACAGTTCTTTCTTTGACACCAGAAGCTTGCGGCGGCGGCGTTCTTCATGCGGGAACAGGTTGGCCTGCAAATAGGGCGCGATATAGCTGTTGATCAGCCACAACTCGCCCCCCTCAACCGAGGCATAGCTTTCGGCGATGTTAGAGCCGCCTTTGCGAAGCGACTTCACCTCGGAACCATAAAGCATAATCCCGGCTTCCAGATCAGATTCGATGTGGTAATCGAATCTTGCACGCCGGTTTTCGGCGATCAGTTTGGAATTGGGATCGGATTTCTCTGCCATGATGCGCCCGAGATAGGCGAGGCGGGGATGAAAGTCCAGAAGCGGGGCGTGGATGATGTTTCAGATTGCGGTGGGGACCGCGCTTTTGCTGGTGAATATCACCTTGGCGGCAATTGCCGCGATGGTGCTGGAGGATATTTTGCTGCGCACCCATGGGTGGCTTTTGCGCCCGCCGCATCGCCCGAAGCTGGTGTTGCTGTTGGCCGGGGTTTCACTGTGGGTTCTGGGCGTGGTGACGGTTGGGGTTTGGATCTGGGCTGTTGCCTATGTCGCGTTGGGGGCGTTTGCGACGCTGGAACAGGCGGTTTATTTCAGCCTGGTCGCCTATACCACGCTGGGTTTGGGCGATTTGGTGCCGTCAAGTGAATGGCGCCTGCTGGCCGGGATGGAGGCTGCGAACGGCTTTTTGAACTTTGGCCTGCTGACCGCGCTGTTGATCGAAGGCTTGCGGCAGGTGCGGTTGGGTCAGCTAGAGACGCGGCGCAAGCATGAGGCTTAGCGCGGGCTGCGGCGACGGGTTTGTGCAAGCAAGATGATGCCGCAACCGACAATCACCGCCGCGCCAACCAAGGTGGCGGCGTCGGGGTGTTCGCCAAACACCGTGATGCCAAGTACCATCGCAAACAGCAGGCGGGTATAGCGAAACGGGGTGACAACCCCAACTTCACCAGTGCGCATGGCGGTGGTCAGCGCGGCATAGGCCGAAATACCGAACAAAGCGGCCCCTGAAACCAGCAGCAGGGTCAGCGCATCGGGGAGCAGCGCCCCGCCCGACACCGCAAGAATGATCACGCCCGACAGCGCAAGCATGATAAATCCGGTGACGCCCAGTTGCGCGTTTGACAGGGCGGGTGGTGCTGCGCGGGTGGCAAGATCGCGGCCGGCAAAGCCAGCCATCGCGATCAGCGCCAACAACGACAAGGCGTCAAAACCCGACGGACCGGGCCGCAAGATGATCAGTACCCCGACGAAACCCAGCAGGATCAAGGCCCAACGTGACGGGCTTACTTTTTCGCGAAACATCACTGCTGCGCCCAACACCACAACCAGCGGCGTGGCCTGCAGGATTGAGGAGGCGACCGAAATCGGGGTCAGCGCAATCGCCAGCGCGTAGAACAGCCGACCGGTGATTTCAAAAACCGACCGCGTCGCCATGGTGCCGGTGAAGGCTGCGCGTGGCAGTGGTGGTTGCTTGGCGTGCATGGCCAGCAGCGAAAAGCTGACAATCCCGATAAGACCCATCAGCAAGATTGCCTCGCCAACTGGGATCTTTTGCGATGCGGCTTTCAGAAAGGCATCTTCCACAGCGAATCCGGCCATTGAGGCCACCATCCAAAGACTGCCTGCAAGATTACCGTCGGCCCCGCGTTTGGTCATGGCATTGCCTTTGGCTGTGCTTCATCTTGGCAAAAATATCCCCGCCGGAGGCTTCTGCGGTTAGGTCGCGTGCCTCCGGCGGGGATATTTAAGACCAATGTGAATGCGGGCTTAGATCAGACCAGCGTGCTGCATCGCAGCTTTGATGCGGGCTTTGGTGGGGTCGGTCAGCGGCAAGAGCGGCAGTCGGACATCTTCGCTGCACAGGCCCAGCAGCGACAGGCCATATTTGGCGCCAGCAAGACCCGGTTCGATGAAGATGGCTTCGTGCAGCGGCATCAGGCGGTCTTGGTATTCCAGCGCCTTGGCATAGTCGCCCGCCAGCGTGGCGGCTTGGAATTCGGCGCAAAGCCGCGGGGCGACGTTGGCGGTGACCGAAATGCAGCCAACACCGCCGTGGGCGTTGAAGCCCAGTGCGGTGGCGTCTTCGCCGGAAAGCTGGATGAAATCCTTGCCGCAGGACGCGCGCTGCATCGACACGCGTTCGATCTTGCCGGTGGCGTCTTTGACACCGATGATGCGCGGCAGTTTCGCCAGTTGGCCCATGGTGTCGGGCGTCATGTCAACGACCGAACGGCCGGGGATATTGTAGATCACGATCGGCAGGGTGCAGCAGTCGTGCAACGCGGTGTAATGCGCGATCATCCCGGCTTGGGTCGGCTTGTTGTAATAGGGCGTCACCACCAGTGCGGCATCGGCGCCAACTTTTTCGGCAAAGCGGATCAGCGAAATGCCTTCGACGGTGTTGTTTGAACCCGCCCCCGCGATCACCGGTACCCGGCCCGCGGCGGTTTCAACGACGACTTCGATGACCTTTTGGTGTTCTTCATGGCTGAGCGTCGGGCTTTCGCCGGTGGTGCCGACCGGAACCAGACCGGTGGAGCCTTCGGCGATGTGCCATTCGACAAGTTTCTTCAGCGTCACCAGATCGAGTTCACCGTTCTTGAACGGCGTAACCAGTGCGGGAATGGACCCTTTGATCATGGTGCGCGTCTCCTATGTGAGGGCTGGATTGAGTCGCCCGATTGTAAACGCGACTTACCTAGCGGGGCACGCGGCGTTTGCCAAGCATGGGCGGTGAATTGCCGGGGGAATGGCGCGGTAACGCCCTTATGGGTTGTGCGGAATCGGGGCTTGAGGCACAATTTGGCGATGAGCAGAATAATCAAGATCGCAAAAGCGGTCGCCGTTTCGTTTCTTCTGATGGGACAAGGCATGGCACGCGCCGATGAGGCGGGGGCTTTGGCTGTTGCATTGAAGGCGGCGGAGACCAAGGATTGGACCGA
>JAHEDL010000218.1 GCA_024641255.1 Pseudorhodobacter sp. | reverse complement strand
ATCATCCTGCGCGGCGTCAATGTATTTCCCAGCCAGATCGAAGAACAAGTGCTGGCGCAGCCGGGGCTTGCGCCGCATTTCCAGATCGAACTGCGCCGCGAGGGCCGGATGGACAGCATGGGCATCGCCGTCGAAACCGCCAGTTCTGCCGAAGACCGCCTGTACCTTGCTGCGCGACTGCAAAGGCGCATCAAGCAGATTTTGGGCATCAGCGTGCAGGTCAACGCTGGTGCACCGGGGTCGGTGCCAAGGTTCGACGGCAAAGCCGTGCGCATCGTCGACAACCGCCCGAAAGCCTGACTTTGGGGGCTGCATGTCAAACGTGGCGTTGGACGCAGCCAAGGCGCCTCCGGCGGGAGTATTTCAGAAAGAGCAATACCCGCTTGCGGCGCGGCGGTCTGACGTTGCGCGTCGGGCTAAAGGCGAAAGCCTTCGGGGATGGCGTCTTGGCCGGTGAGCACCAGATCTGCCATAACCTCTGCCACTTTCGGCGCCATGCCAAAGCCGATCTTGAAGCCGCCATTCGCCACAAAATGCCCGGCCCGGCCCGGCCAAGCCCCCAGCACCGGCGCGCGGGTTTTCGCCCGTGGCCGCAGCCCGGCCCAACGGTCAACCAGCTTGGCCGAGGCCAGCACCGGCAGCGCCGCAATCGCCTTGGCGTGCAGCGCATCAAGCTGGGCGTCGGTCGCCAGATCGGTCCAGTGCAGTTCCGAGGTGGATCCGATTGCCACCGTGCCGTCGATATGCGGCACCACATGCAACCCGTCGACAAACAGTTGCGGCAGGTCCGGCGCATCATAGGCCAGCGATAGCGCCTGCCCCTTGACGCCGCCGCCAATCGGACGCCCCAGATCGGCCGTCAAAGCCTCTAGCCCTGCGACCCCGGTTGCCCAAACCACGGCCCCCTCATCGACTGCATCACCAACCACCACCTCGCCATCCACGGCACGGATCGCGGCAACCAAGGCCGCCGCCGCCAATCGCGGATGCAGCCGCGCGCTCAACGTGTCTTCGACCAACCAGCCCGAGGGCGAAACCGGCTCCCACGCGGCACCGGTTGCGGGCACCACCCGCCATTCAGCGCGGCCCTGCCACAGATCACCCGCCGAAAGGCTGCGCGCGCACGCAAGGTCAACCGCCGCAGCATCGGCCAAAGGCTGCAAACGGCCAACGCGACCATAGCCGGTTGCCAGCCCCGAAGCGGCTTCAACGGCCGCCCACCAGCTTTCGGCCATCAGCAGGCTTGCCAGTTGAAAGGCTTTCTTTTCGTTCCAGCTTTCCGGCACATGCGGGCTAAGGGCGCCAACCACGCCGCCCGACGATCCGGCCCCGATCCGCACCGCTTCAATCAGCCGGACCTTCGCGCCACGCCGCGCGATTTCCCACGCCACCGCAAGACCGAAGATGCCGCCGCCGCGCACCGTCACTTCCACCCTTGCCATTCCGCGCCGCCTCTCTCATGGTCGCCCGACCAAGGCCATATGACAGATGAACCCCCCAGACCATAGCCCCCTGAACTGGCGCGACGGCGTGATCCCGGTGTCGACGCGGTTTGACGACCCCTATTTTTCGCTCAACGATGGCCTGTCGGAAACCCGCCACGTCTTTCTGGCAGGCAATGACCTTCCGGCGCGGCTGACCCCCGGTTTTCACGTTGCTGAACTTGGCTTTGGCACCGGGTTGAATCTGCTGGCGCTGCTGATCGCAAATCCTTCGGTGCCGATCCGGTATACCAGTTTCGAAGCGTTTCCGCTGACCGCCGATGAAATCGCCCGCGCCCTGAACCACTTCCCGGAAGCCGAGGCTGTTGCCGCCCCGTTCCTGTCGCAATGGGCAGCAGGGGCGACCACGCTGACGCTTGGCCCGATCACCGCAGAAATCATCATCGGCGATGCCCGCCAAACCCTTGCCGCGTCAACGCTGCAGGCCGACGCCTGGTTTCTGGATGGCTTTTCGCCCGCCAAAAACCCCGAGCTTTGGTCACCCGAAATTCTGGCCGAGGTTGGCCGCCACACCGCCCCCGGCGGCACCTTTGCAACCTATACCGCAGCGGGCCATGTGCGCCGATCACTGGCCGAGGCAGGCTTTCACGTTGAACGCGCGCCGGGTCATGGCCGCAAACGCCACATGTCAAAGGGCCAGTTGCTATGACGCAAAATCGCAAGGGCATTTTGTTGATGATCGCCGCCGTCGCGGCTTTTGCGGTGCAAGACGGATTTTCGCGGCATTTGGCAGGCAATTACAACACGTTGATGGTGGTGATGCTGCGCTACTGGGTGTTTGCTGCCTTTGTGATCATGCTGGCGCTGCGCCGCCCCGAAGGCGCGCGCACTGCGGTGCAGTCGAACCGGCTTTGGGCGCATCTGATGCGCGCGGTGCTGCTGGTTGTTGAAATCTGCCTGATGGTCTGGGGCTATACCATGATCGGCCTGATCAACGCGCTGGCCATCTTTACCATCTGCCCGCTTGTTGTGGTGGCGCTGTCCGGCCCGATCCTGGGCGAAAAGCTAAGCTGGCAGCGCTGGGCCGCCGTTGGCATCGGCATGGCGGGCGTCTTGATCATCCTGCGCCCCGGCTTTGGTGTGTTCTCGTGGCCAGCGCTGCTGCCCATCGGCTCTGCCGTGCTGTTTGGCACCTATTCGGTGCTGACCCGCCTGACCACACGCGACGAGCCCAGCTTTCCGGCGTTCTTTTGGCCCGCCGTCATTGGCGCGGTGTTGATCACCGCAATCGGCCTGCCGCATTGGCAGGCTATCACCCCGCAAGACTGGGGCTTTGTGGCGTGCTATGCTGCGACCTCTATCTTATCGAACTGGCTGCTGCAGAAATGCTATGAAACCGCCGAGGCGTCGGCCGTGCAACCCTTTGCTTACCTGCATATCGTGTTTGCCTCGATGATCGGCATCACGGTGTTTGGCGAGACCCTTGCTGTCCCGGTCATCCTTGGCACCGCGCTGATCATTGTCGCCGGTATCTGGGCGCTGTGGAATGAAAAGCCCCCGATGGAAGCCCCCCATGACTAAACATGCCATGCAAAACCGACAGAATACCCGGCTTGGCATCGGGCTGATGGCTGCGTCTTGCGTAGTGTTTGCCCTGCAAGACGGCGTGTCGCGCCACCTTGGCGCCGCGTATCCGGTGCAAATGGTGGTGATGATCCGGTTCTGGTTCTTCGCGCTGTTTGTCATTGCCTTGGCTGCGCGCGCACCGGGCGGCATCAGGGCTGCCATCCACACCAAACACCCGGTGCTGCAACCGCTGCGCGGGCTGATTTTGGTGGTCGAGGTGGCGATCATGGTCGTCGCCTTCGTTCACCTTGGCCTGATCGAAACCCACGCTGTCTTTACCTGCTACCCTTTGCTTGTCGCGGCGCTGTCCGGTCCGGTTCTGGGCGAAAAGGTCGGCTGGCGGCGTTGGACCGCCATCACCATCGGCTTTGTCGGTATTCTGATCATCCTGAAACCGGGGGTCACGGTATTCTCGCCTTGGGCGATCATTCCGTTCGTGTCGGC
>JAHEDL010000216.1 GCA_024641255.1 Pseudorhodobacter sp. | reverse complement strand
TTTCCGATTTGGATACCGCGCGCGCGGCCTTTGCCGCCCGCAGCTTGGCCGACCAAAACCTGCACGATCGCACGACTGATTTGCGCGTGCTGGCCCCCGATGGCGTCAGCGCATTGCGCGATGAACTTGCGCAATTGCCAGAACCAGCGGTGCAAACCGACCTGCCAACGCCTGCGGTTGCGGCCGCAACCGTCGAACGCCAGCGCAGTGCCGTGCAAAAGGCCGAAGCAAATGCAGAACAGGCGCGTCGCCACTGGCAGACCGCCCGCGAAACTGAAATCCGTGCCGACCTTGCTTTGGCGACGGCACGCGACGCGTTGACCAAAGCAAAGTCTGTTCTTGCCGAACTTGCAGACACCAGCCGTGCCGATTTGGCCGTAACCGTCGGGGCCGATGCCGCTGCGTTGGCCGATGCCCATGCAAGCCATGCCGCGCTTTTGCGGGCGGCGCCCGATCTGGGCGCGCTGGCCGCAACCCAAGCCCGTGCGCGATCAGTTCAAGCCAGCGCCGAGACTGAAATTGCCGCCCTGCGCGAAGAACGCACGCGCCTGGACACCCATATTGATATTCACGCCGGCAATGGTGTTGAAGAAGACCTTGCCGACACCGAATTGCAGCTTGCTGACGCCACCGCGCAGGTTGCAGCATTGGAGCGCGAAGTGGCGGTGCTGCGCCGTTTGATCGCTGCATTAGACACGGCCAAAGCCACCGCGCGTGACCGCTATTTCGACCCGGTGATTGCCGAATTGCGGCCAATGCTGCGGCTGCTTTGGCCGGATGCAGACTTGAAATTTGATGCCGACAGCCTGCTGCCGACCCAGCTTATCCGCGACGGTCACCCAGAAGATATTGGCAGCCTTTCGGGCGGCACCCGCGAACAGATCGCCCTGCTGGTGCGGCTTGCCTTTGCCCGGCTGTTGGCAAAATCCGGTCGCCACGCCCCGGTGATTTTGGACGATGCCTTGGTTTATACCGACGACGACCGCATTGAACGCATGTTTGACGCCCTGCATCAACAGGCTGCCGATTTGCAGATCATCGTTTTAAGCTGCCGAAACCGGGTGTTCCGCGACCTTGGTGGCCGTAAACTTGGGTTTGAACCCGTCACTCAGGCGGCGGGCTGACGCTATTTTCGATGCCGCGCTGGAAAACAGTTCAACCAGTCTGACAGCTGAATCACGTTGCCAGATGCGGCAATCGATGCGTCATTTTGGCCCGGAAGCGTGGGCACAATGACCTCAATCGCTGCCGTCAGCGCGGGACTGGCAACCTCAAGCCGGTTTTGCTGCGCATAGTCGATCAGAAGCGAAATCCGTTGGACAAAATCAACATGGCTGGCCATGGCAACCCGATCTCCTACTCAATATTACCCAAACGTGCCTAGAAGACAGCTCTACGTCGGCCACCTTTATTCTTTTGTCTGACATTTGAACACCCTACCCCAGTGACTACCCCTATGATGCATAAGATATACGAAGGGCTACTTATTGAAATGCAACAAACCTTGGCCATGCTTCGAATCAAAATGCCGCAAGGCATCCCGCGCCACAAGTTCTTGACTGGCCGCAGATCTACCCAAGTGTTATGCGACATAAGGCTGGCACGATACGACATCGCAGCGTTCAACCAAACCAGAAGGCTGCAACGATGATTGATGCCTGGATTATGCCACTGCAGCGCTGCGCTTTGGCTGGCCCGGCGTGGGTGCTGGTAAAATTGGGCGTAACGGCAGACAAAATCACGATGGCGGGGTTTGCCTTGGGGGTTCTGTGCCTGCCCGCCCTAGCGTTTCACGCCAATATCACCGCCTTGGTCTTGTTGCTGCTTAACCGGTTTGCTGACGGGCTTGATGGCGCAGTTGCGCGCCAAACCGGCCCGACAGACCGCGGCGCATTCTTGGACATCGCGCTGGATTTTCTGTTTTACGCGCTGTTTCCGCTGGGCTTTGCCTGTGCCGACCCATCGAAAAACGCCCTGCCCGCTGCGGTTTTGATCGCATCGTTTGTTGGCACCGGATCGTCCTTTCTGGCCTTCGCCAGCATTGCCGCCAAACGTGGAATGACCACCGAAAGCTTCCCGCACAAAGGTATATACTACTTGGGCGGGCTAACAGAAGGCGCTGAAACAATTGGACTATTTGCGTTATTCTGCCTGTTTCCTTGGGCATTCCCTGTGCTTGCCTATATCTTCTCAACGGCCTGCCTCTTGACCACCGCCCTGCGCTGGCGGCAAGGCTGGCTGGCCTTTTCCGTCAATCCGTAAGGAGCCTTCATGCGTTTGCCCATTCTTGCCGCCCTTGGCCTATGCCTTGCGACACCTGCGCTTGCCGATTGGCAACAGACACTAAACGCGGCAAAGGGCCAAACGGTGTATTGGAACGCATGGGGCGGCGACGAACGCACAAACGCCTTCATCGCTTGGGTCGGATCAGAGACAGAGCGGCTGTATGGCGTGAAAGTCGAACAAGTCAAACTGACCGATACTGCCGAGGCGATCACCCGTGTTCTGTCGGAAATGGCTGCGGGCCAAACCGAAGGTTCGGTCGACCTGATCTGGATCAACGGGCCGAATTTTCTGGCGATGAAGGATCAAGGCTTGCTGCATGGCCCGTTCGTGGCCGATCTGCCAAACGCGCAATATCTTGATCTAGGCGCAAATTCGCCCGCCTCGGTCGATTTCACGACGCCCGTTGACGGCTTTGAATCGCCGTGGCGCTTGGCAAAGTTCGTCTTTGCCTATGACAGTGCCAAGGTGACGGCTCTGCCCGAAACCATGGCAGGTTGGGCTGATTGGGCGGCGGCCCATCCGGGGCGGCTAACCCACCCCAATCCCGCCAACTTCATCGGCGCTACCTTCCTGAAACAAGCCTTGGTCGAACTTGCCCCCGACCCGGCCGCGCTGCAATTGCCTGCAACGGACGCCGCTTTTGCGGCCCAAACCGCGCCGCTTTGGGCATGGTATGATGCCTTGCGCCCGAACCTGTGGCGGCAGGGCGAAAGTTTTCCAGAAAATGAATCCGTGCAGGCGCAGATGCTGAACGACGGCGAAGTCGATGTAGCGATGTTCTTCGACCCAGCGGCGACGGCAGCCGGAATTGCGCAAGGCACTCTGCCCGAAACAGCGCGGGTTTTCGTGCCGAAGGCGGGGTCTATCGGCAACATCAGCTTTGTCGCAATTCCGTTCAACGCGGCCCACACCGCGGGCGCAGAGGTGGTGGCAAACTTCCTGTTGGACCCTGCCACCCAAGCCCATATGCAAGACATCACGGTTTTGGGCAGCTTTGCGGTGCTAGACCCGGCGAAGTTGGACGACACCGCAAAAGCGGCCTTTGCAGCGCTTCCCACTGCCCCCGCCCTGCCCGCGCTCACCGATCTTGGCCATACTTTGCTTGAACCCCATGCCAGTTGGATGACCAAACTGACCGCAGCATGGGCCAAGCGTTACACCAAATGAGCAATGGCCGCGCCTTGCGGGGCAGCGTTTTGACGCTGGTTTTTGGCGGCCTTGTGCTGC
>JAHEDL010000212.1 GCA_024641255.1 Pseudorhodobacter sp. | reverse complement strand
AGATTGACATCAGGCTGAACGAAACCCAGCCCGTCATCTGCGCCAGCCGGAAAGAAATGGCCCCCGCCGCCGCAATGTCGCCAGAGCTGGCGCCGCCTTTCGACCAAAGCCAAACCGTTGCACCGACGAGCAAAACCGGCAGCACTCCCGCCAGCGCCATCAGGCTAAGGCGGAACCAGCTTGAAATGATGCCGTATTCAATGGCCTTGTCGCGAAACGCGTTCATCGCCTCTAGCGCCACGCCGTCTTCGTGCTTGGAATGGGCGAACAATTTCACAGTTTTCATGTTGGTAACGGTGTCAACAATCTGTCCCGTCACCATCGCCCGCGCCGCCGCCCGCGCACCGGAAGCGCCGCGCACTTTCTTCAAAAAGCCCTTGATGAACAGAATATAGGCTGCGATCCACAGCACCAGCAGGCCGGAAATCCAGCCATCAATGGTGATCAGCAAGGCAACAGACCCGACCACGCTTGCCAGTGCAAAGGCCACGGTTTCGATGGTGCCCGACACCACGTCTGTCGCCGCCCGCGCCACCTGCATTTGTTTTTGCGCAATGCGGCCTGCGAAATCGTTGTCAAAAAAGGTGACTGCCTGACCCAAGGTCCAACGATGCAGGCGCGATAGCACCAGCGGAAACAGGTTAGGTTCCACTGTTATCGAGGTGGCAGAGGTGTTGATGCCAAAAATCAACGGACGGGCCAGCAAATAGAATGCAACGAAGGTCACTGCCAACCAGAAGTGGTCGGTGAAGGCGGTAGCCGGATTGGCCGAATTGGCGGCGTCAATCACATCGCCCAGGATGGTGGCCGAAATCGCCTCTAGCGACCCGGCGCAGGCCGACCAAAATCCGGCCCATAAAATGCCACGCCAAGCGCCTTCAACCGCCCAACGAAAAAACGCCCAAGTGCTGGGGGGTGGGTTGCTTTGCGCCGCACGAAACGGCGCGATTTTTGGTCCCAGCATCATTCTTCACTATCCAATCCTATGAAACCGCCAGACTGCCGCGCCCAGAACCGCGCATAAAGCCCGTTCGCCTTCAACAATTCGGCATGACTGCCGGTTTCCGCAATATGGCCGTCTTCAAGCACAACAATCCGATCCATCGCAGCGATGGTCGACAGGCGGTGTGCAATCGCGATGACGGTTTTACCCTGCATCACGCCAAACAACGCCTCTTGAATCGCCGCCTCTGCTTCGGAATCCAGCGCGCTGGTGGCTTCGTCCAGAATCAAGATCGGCGCATCTTTTAGAATGACGCGCGCCAAAGCCACCCGCTGCCGCTGCCCGCCAGACAGCTTGACGCCGCGTTCCCCAACATGGGCGTCATAGCCCTTCCGGCCTTCGGGGTCTTGCAGCGTTAGAATGAAGTCATGCGCGTCTGCCTGTTTGGCGGCCGCAATCATTTGCGCTTCGGTCGCCTCGGGCCGCCCGTACAAAATATTGTCGCGAACCGATCGGTGCAAAAGGCTTGAATCCTGCTGCACCATGCCAATCTGCCGCCGCAAACTGTCTTGCGTCACGCGGGTGATATCCTGACCATCAATCAATATCCGTCCGGCTTCGGCATCATAAAACCGCAGCATCAGCTTGACCAAGGTTGATTTGCCCGCACCCGAACGCCCAACAACGCCAATCTTCTCGCCGGGGTGCACCGTCAGGGATATGTTCTGCAAACCGCCAGAACCGCGACCATAATGATGCGATACGCCTTCAATCTGGACCCGCCCGGCCGAAAACGCCAAATCTGCGGCATCGCTTTGATCGGTCAACGAAATCGGCTGCGTGATGGTCTGCATGCCTTCCTGCACCGTGCCAAGGTTTTGCACCAGATTGGTGGTTGCCCACATGATCCAATAGGTCATGTTGTTCAGCCGCAGCACCAAGGTCATCGCCGCCGCCACCGTGCCAACACTGGCCATGCCATGATACCACAGCCACATTGACCACGCAGTTACCGCCACAATCAACACACCGTTCAGCGATGTCAGGATGATATCCATCTTCGTCACAACGCGCATTTCTTGCATAAAGGTCTGGCGCGCGGTTTCGATCGCGGCTTTGCCGTAGGTCAGTTCAAGGTCATGATGCGCGAACAGCTTGACCGAATGGATGTTGGAATAGGCATCCACCACGCGCCCGGTCACCGCCGACCGCGCTTCGGAAGAGGCGGTTGAGGCAGGCCCCGCGCGCCGTATTGTCCAGCGCATCAAGGCAATATAGCCTGCAAACCACAGCACAAGCGGCAGCAAAAGGCGCACATCTGCCCCCGCCAGCATGATCGCCGCCCCCACCAAAGTGGTCGAGGCGAACGCCACGGCATCAAAGGTTTGAAACACCGCTTCGCCCGCGGCGGGCGGGGCTTGCATGATACGGTTGGCGATGCGCCCTGCGAAATCGGATTCAAACCAGCCGACCGGCTGGCGCAGAACATGCCGATGGGCGCGCCAACGCATCATGGTGCCAAAGTTCGGCAAAATGGTGTTGTGCAACAGCGCCACGCCGGTGCCACCAATCATTGGCCGCAAGACCAAAATCGCCAAGGCCACCAGCACCACCTCGGTGCCATGGCTTGCCCAAACCTGCGCAGGTTCGCCGTTGGCCAACAGATCAACCAGCCGACCAACATACCAGATCAGCCCAACGTCAAACGCCGAATTCAGCGTGGCAACCACTGCGGTCACCGCAAATACGCCGCGAAACGGGCGAACGTAATCGCGCAAGAAAGGCCAAAGCTTGCGGGGCGGGGTGTCTGTTTGCGGATAGGCGGCGTAGGGGTCGATCAACCCCTCGAAAAACTTGAACATGATGCTCTCGCGCGTTACCGGCGGGATATAGCGCAAATTGCGCCCAAGGAAAACCTTAGCGCAGCAATTCGTCCCTTGCTGCCGTCAGGTCACTGCCCAGCCAGCGCGCTTCGATCTCTTTCAGTTTCGCGCCAAGCGCCGCGCCCTGCAAAGCAGGCATCAGATCGGCCGCCGAAACCGGCAAGTTTGCCTGCGCGCCGCGCGCGATGTGGGGTTGCCAATCTGGTGGCAACGGCATTTCCAACACGGCGGCACGGCACAGCATCACGTCTATCGCCTCTTGCTGCCCCAGTTTCCACCCCAAAGCGGCAGGCGAAAGTGTTGTGCCAATTTCGTCTCTAATCCGCAGAATAGAGCCTAAATCTGCTCGTGAAAGCCGCAGGTGTTCGGTCAGATCCTCGCCGCCCAAAACCGCCAAACGGCGTTGCCAGCGTGGCGAAAGCCCGGCTTCAAGATGCACCAGCGGAGCCAAGGCGCGATGGTTGGCCCCCGGCAAAACCTGCGCCAAGATGCCAGCTTGCGCCATGATCGCCAGCGAAGGTGCCGGGTCTTTAGCGGCCAGAAGTTTGCGCATTTCGGCGCCGATGCGTTCGCGCGACAGGCCGGCAATTCCATCGGCGTTGTCGGCGCAGGCGGCCAAGCCATCGGCATCAATCCCCGCATCGGGGTCGCCATAAACGGCGTGAAACCGGAAAAACCGCAAGATGCGCAGGTAATC
>JAHEDL010000570.1 GCA_024641255.1 Pseudorhodobacter sp. | reverse complement strand
GCAACTGCCGCCACCGGCTGCGGCGAAGTCTGGCAAGGGCGGGATGGTGGCCGTGCTGGCGCTGTTGGCGCTGGGCGGTGGTGGTGCTGGCGCCTATTACGCCGGTGTCTTCACCCCCAAAACTGTGCCAACCGGGGCGGAAACCCAAGCCGAGGCCCGCGTGAGAGCCGACGCCGATGCAAAGGCGGCGGCAGAGGCAGAACTGGCCGCGCAAAAGGCCAAGGCCGATGCAGACGCGAAGGCGGCGGCAGATGCACAGGCTGCTGCCAAAGTGAAAGCCGCCGAAGAGGCTGCCGCACAGAAAGCGGCCGAAGACGCAAAGCAGGCTGAAGCCGCGAAGAAGGCGGCAGACGAAGCGGCGGCTAAAAAAGTTGCCGAAGCGGCGGCGGCGGCCAAGAAGGTTGCGGACGACGCAGCGGCAGCGAAGAAAGCCGCGGAGGATGCGGCAGCCGAGGCGGCAGCGGCACAGAAGGCCAAAGACGCGGCAGCAGCGCAAAAAGCGGCAGAAGCGGCGGCGAAGAAGGCGGCGGAAGACACCGCCAAGAAGGTCGCGGCGCAAAAAGCAGCAGACGAGGAAAAGGCGCGGTTGGCGGCAGAGGCCGCGGCGAAGGTTGATCCGGTGGCGCTGCAAACGGGGTATCTGGCCAGCTATAAGCCGCCGCTTTGCACGCTGGTCACGTTGAAAGATGCCAAGGCCAGCGGCTTTGCGCTTGATGGGTTTACGGCGGATCCGGCGGCTTTGGCGAGCTTTGCCGCGCAATGGGAAGCTGCCACCAAAACCACCCCGGCCCTGACGCCGCATCAGGTCAACACGGCGCAATGCCCGGTGCTTGATTTCGCCAACCGCTACCCGCAAACCAAGCCTGACACGCTGGCGCTGCGGATGCCGAAGGTTGGCGATGTCGTGAAATCCGACAGCACGGTGGAAGGCACGGTCGACGGGTTGAAGGGCCGCAACTTTACACTGTTTCTGTTTTCCGAAGGCGGCGGCGCGACCAATCTGAAACCGTGGACAACACTGAACGCCGACGGCAGCGCCAGCTTTTCGTTTAACCTGACGCTGGAACCCAATGCGCCCGCAGCACCGCAGCTTTTGGTTGCGGTGGCCACCGACAAACCTTTGCCCGCGTTGGACAAAGTGCCAAATGGCGTGACTGCGCAATCCTTCATGCCGTTTCTTGAAAAGCAGCTGAAAGCCACCAAAGTTACCCCGACCCTTAGTTTCGGCTTCTTCCGGTTGGAGCATTGAGCGGGTTTTCTTGCCAGACTGCCGGGGTCACGATAACCTGATGGGATTAGGGAGTTTATCCGCCTGTCCGTTTCCGCCCCGGCTGTTTGACGCATTATTTTTGCGAAAGCGATACCGCGATGCCAACGACCTTTTCTCAGGACAATCGCATTGGTCAGCTGATCACGCCACTGCCGATGAACACGCTGGTGCTGACCGAATTTTCCGGCACTGAACGGGTGAATGGCATCAACGAATTTCGCGTCAGGGCACTTTCGGCGCTGCCGATGTCACAGATCGAACAACTGTTGGGCGAAGCGATGAGCGTGGAAATTGCGACCGAGTTGGGCGGCACGCGGGTGTTTCATCAGATAGTGGATCAGTTGCGCTATTTGGGGCGCAGCGATGATGCGCATCTTTACGAATTTGAACTGCGGCCGTGGTTCTGGTTGCTAAGCCGCCGCATCAACAGCAGGATTTTTCATGACGTGTCGATCATCGACATCGTTCATCAGATAACGGCGGAATATGCCGCGTCAACGATGGTGTCGGTCAGCGACCTGACATCGGGGTCGTCGCCGATGCGCAGCTATGTGGTGCAATACAACGAATCCGATCTGAATTTTCTGCGCCGTCTGCTGGAACAATACGGCATCAACTTTCACTTCAGCATGAGCAGGAGTGGCCACGCCCTTGTGCTGACCAGTGCTGCCGATGCCTTCAGCAACGCGCCCGGCCCCGCACGGTCTTACAGCCCGCTTGGCAACCGCGGCGATCAGACCATCGAACATTTCGTTGAATGGTTGCCGCAGCGCCAACTGACGACAGGGGCGGTCAAGCTGATGGATTTCAACTATAATCAGCCCAACGCCAACATGGAGTCGCGCAAAGAGGCCCCGTTGGGCGCGAATGGTGCAGATTTGGAATCCTACAGGTTTCCGGGGGGATACGCGCTGAAGGACGGTGGCGATATGCTGGCGCAGTGGCAGTTGAACGCCCATCGCAGCCTGAACGCGACAGTGCGGGCACAGGGCAATGCCTGCAGCCTAGGTGCGGGGATGAAGTTCAACCTTGGCGCTCATGACGACAGTGGCCAACTGGGCGAATATGCGGTGCTTGAGGCGCAGCATTTTGTCAGCAATGGCAGTTTTCGCAGTGGCGGCGCGGGTGGTTCCACCTATTCCGGGTCGTATACGTTTAGCCGGTCAAGCAACCCGCTGTCGCCGCCGCTGGCAACGCCGCAACCCAGTATTGTCGGGCCACAAACCGCAATTGTCGCCGATGGCGCAGATGGGCAATTGGACGATCAGGGCCGGATTACGGTCAAGTTCCACTGGGCTCCCAATGATGTCTCGCTGCGCTGTCGGGTCAAACAAATCTGGGCGGGTGACAGTTGGGGGACGATCTTTATTCCCCACACCGGCATGGAGGTGGTGGTTGAATTCATTGCAGGCGACCCTGATCGGCCAATTATCACCGGCTGTGTTTGGAATGCCGTCAACAACGGGCCAACTTTTCCAGAAAACAAGCTGGTCAGCGGGTTCAAAACCGTGCGCGACAATCGGCTTTTGTTCATCGACACCGAAGGGTCAGAGCAGATTCAAATCCGGGCACAGCATGACATGCTGCGGGTGGTGATGAATGACGATAAGGCCACCGTGCACGGCAAGCAGACCAACCAGATTGACGGCAGCAAAAGCGAAACCATCAATGGAGGCAGTTCGATTTCGGTCGGCGGCGATGAAAACCACAAGGTGACTGGCACGCTGACGATTGAATCAAAGCAGAAGATCGAACTGAAAGTCGGCAGCTCTAGCATTACCATTGACCAGAGCTCGGTGAAGATCAAAGCGATGTCGGTGTCGGTCGAGGCGAGCACGGACCTGACCACCAAGGGCGGGCTGACGGCCACCCATGATGGCGGCACCAACATGATCATCAAGGCGGCCATGGTGATGATTAACTAGCCATGACCCAGCCCAGCGCCACCAAACCGCCCACCAGCGCTGCCCCGGCTCCGGGGTTGCGTGCGCCGCTTGCAAGGCTGGTCTATGCCAGCGCGCCGGAAATGGCGGTTGATATTGCGGTGCCCGCGCGCGACGACGAACATGTTTTCGATTTTGCCCACAGGCTGCGCATGGGGGCCACGCCGGAAGAAGCGGTGACGCTGATGGCTTATGCGTTGCAGCCGCGCCCTGCGGTGTGGTGGGGGCATGAGTGTTTGAAGGCATTGCCCGACCTGCTGACCGAACAAGACCGCGCCATGCTTGGCCTGTGTGCGGCTTGGGTTGCCGAAC
>JAHEDL010000566.1 GCA_024641255.1 Pseudorhodobacter sp. | reverse complement strand
ACCATCGACTTCTGGCCAGTGCCCAGCAGGCCGACGTTGGAAATGTGAAAGCCGTCAACGTCCTTTGCGGGGTCGATGGTGTTGATGATCAGTTCGGAATTCAGATGCGCCGGCAGCGGCAACTGCACCAAAATGCCATGAACTTTCGGATCGGCGTTCAGCGATTTCACCAGCGCCAGCAGGTCGGCTTCAGAGGTGTCGGCAGACAGGCGATGTTCGAAAGAGGCCATGCCGACTTCGATGGTCGATGCGTGTTTGTTGCGGACATAGACTTGGCTGGCTGGATCTTCGCCCACCAGAACCACCGCAAGACCTGGCTGGATGCCGTGTTCTTCCTTCAGTTTCGCCACATGCGCCGCTACTTGCCCGCGCACGTTGGCCGCAAAGGCTTTGCCGTCGATCACTTTAGCCGTCATTCTCGTTCTCCTCAAACCGCCGCCGCGAAGGCGCTGCGGTAATGGTCCATTTGCATACGGGTCGCCAGCACGGCGTTTTTCATCAGGGTGGCCACGGTCACCGGGCCAACGCCGCCGGGAACCGGGGTGATCCAGCCCGCCACTTTCGAGCAGCTTTCAAAATCGGCGTCGCCCACGGTTTTGCCATCGACCCGGTTGATGCCAATATCAATCAGCGCCGAGCCGGGTTTCAGCATTTCACCCGTCACCAGACCGGGCTTGCCCACGGCGACAAACACCGCATCGGCGGCGCGGCTATGCACCGCAACCTGACGGGTCATGTGGTGACAGACGGTCACGGTTGCGCCCAAGCCCATCATCAAAAACGCAATCGGTTTGCCGACGATTTCGCTATGGCCAATCACGCAGACATCTAGGCCTTCCAGCCGCAGCGGCAGGGTTTTCAGAATCTCTACCGCTGCCACAGCCGTACAGGGGCCAAGCGCCAAGTCGTTATAAACGATGTTGCCAATGCTGGCGGGGTGCATGCCTTCCACGTCTTTCAACGGATGCACGGCTTTTTGCAGCGCCTTCACCGGAATATGCGCGGGCAGCGGGCGCTGGATGATGATGCCGTTCACGCGCGGATCGGCGTTCAGGCCCGACAGCACGCCGACCAGTTGTTCCAACGAAATTGTTTCGGGATAGTTGCGCGCTTCGAACGCCACACCGGCGTCTTCGGCCTGCTTTTGCTGGTTGCGCACGTAAAGTTCGGCCGCCGCCACATCACCCACGGAAATTGACACCAGTTTCGGCGCCCAACCCGCTTCGGCCAAGGCCCGCGCCTCGATCACCGTTTCGGCCCGCATCCGCGCCGCGATGGCTTTTCCGTCAATCAGCGTCGCCGTCATTTTACCCTTTCAGGGGCAATCAGGCCCCAGAACCTGTTCTTCGCGCGCAATCGACCATTCGATCAACCGACGCCAGAGGTCTTCGACCAAGGCAGGGTCCAGACCTTCGGCCACGGCCCGCGCCCGCACTTTGGCAACCACATCCTCGACCCGATCATTGATACGGGCGGGCATGTTTTCGCTTTGTTTCAAGACAACAGCGCGGTCGATATATCCCGCCCGCGCCGTCAGTTTCGCCACGATTTCCGCATCCAGCGCGTCAATCTGCACGCGCAAGTCTTGCATGGAATGGCAGTCAGCGGGGGCCTTCATCGCGCTCTCCTTTGGTCCAGCATCAGGTAAATCCGATGCGCCCCAAAGGCAAGGCGATGAAGGCCCCCGCCAGTATCTTAGAACAGACCTTCGACGTTGCCGTCAGCGTTCAGACGGATCACTTCGGCCGACGGAACCTTCGGCAGGCCCGGCATGGTCATGATCTCGCCGCAGATGGCGACGATGAAGCCCGCACCAGCCGACAGACGCACTTCGCGCACCGGAACAGTGTGGCCGGTCGGCGCGCCGCGCACGGTCGGGTCGGTGGTGAAGCTGTACTGGGTCTTGGCGACGCAGATCGGCAGGTGGCCGTAGCCAGCAGCTTCCCACGTTTTCAGCTGATCGCGGATCGACTTGTCGGCGATCACGTCATCTGCGTGGTAGATGCGCTTGGCGATGGTTTGCAGCTTTTGGAACAGCGGCATTTCATCGGGGTAGAGCGGTGCGAAGTTTGCAGCGCCCGATTCCGCCAGTTGCACGACCTTGTTTGCCAGATCTTCGATGCCAGCCGAACCATGCGCCCAGTGCTTGCACAGGATAGCCTCTGCGCCCTGCTCGGCCACATAGGCCTTCACGGCTGCGATTTCGGCATCGGTGTCGCTGAAGAAGTGGTTGATTGCGACCACAACCGGCACGCCGAAGGATTTGACGTTGCCGATGTGGCGGCCAAGGTTCGGGCAGCCTTTCTTCACGGCTTCGACGTTTTCTGCACCCAGATCAGCTTTGGCAACGCCGCCGTTCATCTTCATGGCGCGGACGGTGGCCACGATCACGGCAGCTGCCGGTTTCAGGCCAGCCTTGCGGCACTTGATGTCGAAGAACTTTTCAGCGCCAAGGTCGGCACCAAAGCCTGCTTCGGTCACAACGTATTCGCCCAGTTTCAGCGCGGTCTTGGTCGCGATAACCGAGTTACAGCCGTGTGCGATGTTGGCGAACGGGCCGCCGTGCACGAAGGCCGGGTTGTTTTCCAGCGTTTGCACCAGGTTCGGCTGCATCGCGTCTTTCAGCAGAACGGTCATAGCGCCGTCAGCCTTGATGTCGCGGGCATAGATCGGGGTCTTGGCGCGGGTATAGGCAACAACGATGTCACCCAGACGCTTTTGCAGGTCTTCCAGATCGTTCGACAGGCACAGGATCGCCATGACTTCCGAAGCCACGGTGATGTCAAAGCCGGTCTGACGCGGGAAGCCGTTCGACACGCCGCCCAGGTTGACCACGATGTCGCGCAGCGCGCGGTCGTTCATGTCCATGACGCGGCGCCACACCACGCGGCGGGCGTCGATTTCCAGATCGTTGCCCCAGTAGATGTGGTTGTCGATCATCGCCGACAGCAGGTTGTGGGCCGAAGTGATGGCGTGGAAGTCACCGGTGAAGTGCAGGTTCATTTCTTCCATCGGAACGACCTGAGCGTAGCCGCCACCTGCAGCGCCGCCCTTCATGCCGAAGTTCGGGCCAAGCGAGGCTTCGCGAATGCAAACCACGGCTTTTTTGCCGATGCGGTTCAGGCCATCGCCCAGACCAACGGTGGTGGTGGTCTTGCCTTCGCCCGCCGGAGTCGGGTTGATTGCGGTCACCAGGATCAGTTTGCCATCGGGCTTGCCCGCCAGCGACTTGATGAACTCTTGGCCAACCTTGGCCTTGTCATGGCCGTAGGGCAGCAGATGCTCTGCCGGGATGCCAAGCTTTGCACCGATCTCCATGATCGGCTTTTTCTTGGCTTCGCGTGCAATCTCGATGTCGGTTTTGAAGGCCATGTTCGTCTCCCAAGGGCGCGGAATATCCCGTTGGCGACGTGATACCGGAGGAAATGACAAATCAAACGTGCTTTTCCGACTTCTTCCCATGCAAAATCGCCAGCGCAGGTTTCCGATCGGAAAAAATGGAACGTCGATAGGGAAATTTCTATT
>JAHEDL010000539.1 GCA_024641255.1 Pseudorhodobacter sp. | reverse complement strand
AAGCGCTATACCACGCAGGGCATGGCGCCGGATCAGGGCAAGAACTCTAACATTGGGGCCTTGGCGGTTCTGGCCGATAGCACCGGTCGTGGTATTCCCGAAACCGGCACAACCACGTTCCGGCCGCCGTTCATTCCCACTTCGATCGCGGCAATCGGGGCGGGTGGGCGCGGTATGGGGTTTGCGCCGCAGCGCTTTATGACATCGGATCAAGCCAGCCGTGACCGGTCGGCGCCGATGATCGAAGCGGGGCTGTGGTATCGGCCCAGCTATTTCCCGAAACCCGGCGAGACGAGCTGGCGTGAGTCATGCGACCGTGAAATCGCCTATGTGCGCGAAGCGGTGGGGGTTTGCGATGTGTCGACCCTTGGCAAGATTGACATTCAGGGCAAGGATGCCGGTCGCTTCCTTGATCTGGTTTACACCAATACATTCAGCACCTTGCCTGTGGGCCGCGTGCGCTATGGTCTGATGCTGCGCGACGATGGCTATGTGTTGGATGACGGCACATCGGCGCGTCTTGCCGAAGACCGCTATCTGATGACCACCACCACTGCGGCTGCCGGGTTGGTGATGCGGCATCTGGATTTCGTGCATCAGGCGCATTGCGCCGATTGGGATGTGCGGTTCATTTCTGTCACCGAAAGCTGGGCGCAGTTTGCGGTTGCGGGCCCGATGGCGCGTAGCTTGTTGAATTCCTATCTGGATCAGCCGCTGGCAGAGTTTCCGTTTATGGCGGTGGGCGAGGTTTCGGTGGGCGGGGTTGCGGCGCGGCTTTTCCGCATCTCTTTCTCGGGCGAGGAAGGCTATGAAATCGCCGTACCGACCCGCTATGGCGAGGCGCTGTTCCGCGATCTGGTGGCGCGGGCCGAAACCATGGGCGGCGGGCCTTACGGCATGGAAGCTCTGAACGTGCTGCGCATCGAAAAGGGCTTTATCACCCATGCCGAAATTCATGGCCGGGTGACTGCCTATGACATCGGCCTGGAAAAGATGGTTGCGGCCAAGAAAGACTGCATCGGCAAGTTGGCCGCGACGCGTCCGGGCTTGGTTGGGGCAGAGCGCGAACAGATGGTCGGGCTTAAGCCGCTTGGGCCCGATGCGATCACATCGGGGGCGCATCTGTTCATTCCGGGGGCGGATCTGACGCGGGTGAACAGCCAAGGGTATACCACCTCGGTTGGCTGGTCGCCGATGTTCGGGCGCTATCTGGCGCTGGGCTTTTTGGTGAACGGACGGGCGCGGATTGGCGAAACGGTGCGGGTGATCGACCGTTTGCGCAATATCGACGTGCTGGCCGAAGTCTGTGATCCGGTATTCTTCGACAAACAAGGGGAGAAGCTTCGTGCCTGAGTTGATCGCAAAAACCGCGTTGGCGGGCAAGACGCTGATCGTGGCCGGAACCCGTTTGGCCGAGGTTGATCCGGGCAGCATTGCGTCGCTGCAGCCGTTTCCGGGGCAGGGTAAGGCTGTCGACAAGGCCTTGAAGCCGCTGGGGTTTTCGTTTCCGGCGGTGAATAGCTTTGCGGAAAAAGACGGTGCGATGATCGTCTGGGCCGGGCGCGAGACGGCGTTTCTGATCGGGGCTGACTGCCCTGACATGGCAGGGATCGCCGCGGTGACAGACCAATCGGGCGGCTGGGTCACGCTGGATCTGGAAGGCCCGGCTGCCGCCGAGGCGCTGATGCGCTATGTGCCGATGGATTTGCGGCTTGCGGCGTTTCCGGTCGGCATGGCTGCGCGCACACCGCTTTATCACATGTCGATGGTGCTGATGCGGGTTTCCGATCAGGGCTTCCGGTTGATGCTGTTCCGGTCGATGGCCAGAACTGCATGGCACGAAATTTCGCTTGCGCTGAAAACATTGGCAGCGCGGGCGGCATAGTGCTGACCAACGCTGATATTGCCGAACTGACGGCGTTCCGGCGCGAGCTGCACCGCTTTCCCGAAGTGTCAGGGCAAGAGGTGGCGACGGCAGCTCGGATCGCCATGGCGCTTGGCAGTCTACGGCCTGATCAGGTGTTGACCGGCTTGGGAGGGCACGGTGTTGCGGCTGTGTTCAACGGCGCAACGCCGGGGCCGACGGTGCTGTTTCGGGCCGAATTGGATGCGCTGCCCATCGAAGAGCTGTCGGATGCACCGCACCGCTCAACCGTTCCGGGTAAGGGGCATCTCTGCGGGCATGATGGCCATATGACGATCCTGCTTGGTCTTGGCCGCCTGCTGGCACGGCAAAGGCCAAAGTCCGGCAGGGTCGTGCTGCTGTTTCAACCCGCCGAAGAAGATGGCTCTGGCGCGGCGGCGGTGGTGGCCGACCCAAAGTATAGCGCGATCATGCCAGATTGGGCGTTTTCGCTGCATAACATGCCGGGCATGCCCTGCGGCCATTCGGCGCTGAAATCCGGTGTGGTGAACTGTGCCAGCCAAGGCCTGCGCATTGTCTTGCATGGCAAAACCGCACATGCGTCGTTGCCAGAAACCGGCACCTCACCGGGGCTTGCGCTGTCGCGCTTGATCGCCAGCATTTCGGCCTTGCCACAGGGTGGCCCGCTTTCACCCGACTATCGGCTTGTTACCATCACCCATGCCCGGCTCGGGGAAGCTGCATTCGGCATCGCGCCGGGCGAGGCAGAGCTTTGGCTGACTTTGCGCACGATCGCAGATGCCAAGATGGCGGTACTGCGCGCCGAGGTCATCGCCGTTGCAAAGGCAGAAGCGGCGGCGCAGGGCCTAACGATCAGCTTTAGCCACCATGATGACTTCGCGGCCTCAGTTAACCATGTTGACGCGACAGCACGGATTAGCGCGGCGCTGTCCAAACTGGCCTTGCCGCAGGATGAAGGCGATTTGCCGATGCGCGCCTCTGAAGATTTTGGTCGCTTTGGGCATGGCGGCACGAAATCGGCCATGCTGTTCTTGGGGGCAGGGGCTGCCCATCCGGCCTTGCACAACCCGGACTACGATTTTCCCGATGATCTGATCCCGCTGGGCGTGCGAATTTTCCAGCAAGTGATGACCGATCTTCTAGCCTAAAGCCCCATCCTCTTGGCTCAAATATCCTGGGGGTGCGGGGGCAAAGCCCCCGTCGCGAGTTCAGCGCGCGCACCATCTGGACACAGCGCCCGCAAGCGCCGATATGTAAGCCATGAGCCTGCCACCCGGATTCCTTGAAGACCTGCGCACCCGCGTCTCGCTGTCCTCTGTCGTGGGCAGGAAGGTGACATGGGATCCGCGCAAATCCAATCAAGGCAAGGGTGACATGTGGGCGCCTTGCCCGTTTCATCAGGAAAAATCTGCGTCTTTTCATGTGGATGATCGAAAGGGCTATTACTATTGCTTTGGCTGTCACGCCAAGGGCGACGCTGTGACCTTCATCAAAGAAACCGAAAATCTGGGTTTCATGGAGGCTGTCGAAGTATTGGCGCGCGAAGCCGGTATGCCGATGCCAACCCGCGATCCGCGTGCGGCGCAAGTGGCCGACCGGCGCAGTCTGTTGGTGGCGGTGATGGAAGAGGCGGTGAAATGGTTTCGCCTGCAACTTCG
>JAHEDL010000537.1:422-3543 GCA_024641255.1 Pseudorhodobacter sp. | reverse complement strand
TCCACGTCGGCATAGAACTTCTGGAACGTGTCGGGCGACCCGGCATCGCCACCAAAGAACACCGAAGCGTCGATGTTTTTCAATTCCACATCCACGCCCAGCTCGGTCCACCAGTCTTTGATCAGGGCTTGGAAGTCCTGACGCACCGGGTTGGTCGACGATTGGAACAAGATGTGCAGCTTCTTGCCGTCCTTGTCGCGGATGCCGTCGCCATCGCTGTCTTTCCAGCCAGCTTCTTCCAGCAAGGCCTTGGCGGCATCCATCTGCTGCGGGATACAATCGGTGTTGGGCGAGGCAAAGTTTTCCGGCGCCGGAACCAGATTGCAGGTCGGGCGGCCGGCGGTGCCATAGCCGACATCGACCAACAGCTGACGGTCAATCGCCATCGACAGCGCTTGGCGCACCTTGATATCCGACAGCACCGGATGCGGATGCTTCACGGTCGACCGTTCGCCTTCGGCAAGCGCCGGATCGGGGTCGGTCATGTTCATCTCGATCCGTTCAACCAAGGTGCCAAAGCCGTTGACGAACACGCCCTTGCCGCCGGTCGCCATCTGCGCCTGCAGTTCCGGGTTGATCTGGGTGTTCCAGGCGTAATCGAATTCGCCGGTCTGCATCACCGCCCGTGCTGCAGCTTCGGCATCGCCGCCGCCTTTGACAGTCATGGTGGCAAAGGCCGGTTTGGCCGGATCACGGTAGTTCGGGTTGGCTTCCAGCGACACGGTGTCGTTGGTCTTGAATTCGGTCACGCGGAACGGGCCGGTGCCGATTGGCATAAAGTTCTGATCGGTGCAGGTCGATGCCGCAGCACCAAGGCAGTTGGCAAACTGGGCCGCCTGAATGATCGGCGAGGTGCCGCCAACGAAGGCCTGATAGGGGTTCGGCTTGGGGCCGGTGAAGGTGATCTTCACGGTCAGATCATCGGGGGTTTCAATCGAAGCAATGCCTTCAAACCGCGACGCTTGTGCGCAGCCGCCATCGGGATGGGTGCAATAATCATAGGTAAACTTTGCGTCTTTCGACGTCACCGGCGTGCCATCCGACCACAGCAGGCCCGGCTTCAGCTTCCAGGTGATCGAGGTCAGATCGGCCGAAACCCCGCCATTTTCCACAGTCGGAACCTGTTCGGCCAGACGGGCAATCACTTCGCCCTTTTCGTTAAACCCGCCAAGGCCTTCCAGCACCAGCGACGAGGTTTCAACGTCTTTGGTGCCCGACGACAGATAGGGGTTCAGCGTTGACGGTGCTTGCCAGTACAGCACATTGACATGGCCATCCGCGCCACGTTCGGCAAAGGCCGCGGGCGCGAAAGCAAAGGCACAGGCGGCGCCCAGTAGGGCTGTTCTCAATTTCATTGCGATACTCCATGTTGAAGATGCTCTGTAGCCTCGGCACTGCCGGTTGATCCGGCAGGATTTGTTGGTTCGTAAAGAAAGCATGCCACCTGACGACCCGGTTCAACCTCGCGCAGGGCGGGTTTTTCGACATGGCAGCGGGCAAAGGCCTTGGGGCAGCGCGTGCAGAAATTGCAGCCCTGCGGCGGGTTGGCGGGCGACGGCACATCGCCTTTCAAAATGATGCGGGGGCGGCGGGCGCGGTTGGGGTCGGGCTCGTTCACCGCCGACAACAACGCTTCGGCATAGGGGTGCAGCGGGTTGGAAAACAGCGCGTCGCGTGGGCTAAGTTCCGCAATCCGGCCCAGATACATCACCGCCACCCGATCGGCGATGTGGCGCACCATCGACAGATCATGGCTGATGAACAGATAGGTCAGCCCCAGCTTGGCCTGCAGATCTTCCAGCAGGTTCACCACCTGCGCCTGAATAGACACATCCAGCGCCGCAATCGGTTCGTCGCAGACGATGAATTTCGGGTTCAGCGCCAAGGCCCGCGCGATGCCGATCCGCTGGCGCTGACCGCCGGAAAATTCATGCGGAAAGCGGTTGGCAAAGGCCCGGTTCAGACCGACCGCATCCATCAACTCAAAGACCCGTTCCAGACGACGCTCGGCGGTCCAGTCGGTATGTTCAACCAAAGGTTCGCTGATGATCGCCGCCAGCGTCATGCGCGGGTTCAGGCTGGCTTGCGGGTCTTGAAACACCATCTGCATGGTGGGGCGTTTCTTGCGCAACGCCTTGGCCGACAGCGTCGCAATATCCTCGCCGTCAATCACCACCGACCCACCGGTCGGGTCATAAAGCCGCAGCAGCGCCCGGCCCACCGTCGATTTACCGCAGCCAGATTCGCCAACCAACCCAAGGGTTTCGCCGCGATAGATGTCAAACGACACGCCATCCACCGCTTTGACCTCACCACTGCGCAGCCGCATGACCCCGCTGTAAATCGGGAAATACATCTTCAGGTCTGAAACCTGCACCAACGGCGTTGCGGTTTCATCAAGCATGGGCAACCTCGGGTGTCCAATGGCAGGCAACATCATGACCATGCCCGACTGATCCGCTGCCAATGGCGCGGCGGGCCGGATTTTCGGTGCCGCACCGCGCAAAGGCATGCGGGCATCGTGCCCGGAAACTGCAGGCGGTGGGTTCTGCCGTGAGAATCGGCGGCTGCCCTTCGATCACCTGCAACCGTTCGGCCCGCGCCCCGGTCAGCGACGGAATGGTTTTCAGCAACGCGCGGGTGTAGGGGTGCTGCGGGTTGCCAAACAGCTCTTTCACCGGCGCCTGTTCCACCACTTGCCCGCCATACATCACCATTACCCGATCCGCGATGCCGGCAATCACCCCCAGATCATGCGTGATCCAGATGATCGCCATGCCCAGCTTTTGCCGCAGCTCTTTCACCAGCTCCAGAATTTGCGCCTGAATCGTCACATCCAGCGCCGTCGTCGGCTCATCCGCAATCAGCACGTCCGGGTCGCAAGCCAGCGCAATCGCAATCATCACCCGCTGCCGCATCCCGCCAGAAAACTGGTGCGGATAATCGCCCAACCGCTTACGCGCATCGGGAATGCCAACCAGTTCCAGCAATTCCACCGCGCGGTCAGTGGCTTGCGCTTTCGAAAGCCCCATATGGCGGCGCAGCGGCTCCATGATCTGAAAGCCCACATTGAACACCGGGTTCAGGCTGGTCATGGGGTCTTGAAACACAAAGCCAACCT
>JAHEDL010000537.1:0-412 GCA_024641255.1 Pseudorhodobacter sp. | reverse complement strand
CATCGGCCGAGATTTTCAGCAGATCCTGATCGCCCAGCATCACCTGACCTTGGCGAATTTCTGCCGGGGGCGAGGGCAGCAACCCGATCAGCGACATCATCGTCACCGATTTGCCCGACCCGCTTTCGCCGACCACGCCCAGAAGCTCGCCACGCTCCAGATGGAAGCTGACCGTGTTAACGGCGTGAACCTCGCCGCGGCGGGTCCGAAATACGGTTTTCAACCCCCTCACGTCAAGGACGGGCGCGGCCCCATCGGGCATAGTATACTCCCCAGGTCGTTGTTATTCTTATATTTATATCGGGTCGGGTCATTGCCCGCCCGGTGGTGTTCACGAAGTCTTCACGATTTCGTTCAACCTATCAATCCTGAATTTATGCGTCATTCCAGATTGTCCTTTCGTCATTTTGAT
>JAHEDL010000531.1 GCA_024641255.1 Pseudorhodobacter sp. | reverse complement strand
CCATAAAGCGCGTCTGACGACGGCAACACCTGCCGCAGCACCACGGGGCGCAGCGGAATGTTGCGGCCAGCCGAAATGTAATCGGCAATAAACCCCGGTTGGCCAACATACAGCACATCGCCCAGTTTGCGCAGCGACGGATCATCGGCGTCTTGCACCGATTCCAGCACCAAACGCACGCAATCGACCCGCAGCGTCGCCGCCACATCTGACGCCATGGTTTTCAGAAAATCTTCGAAACTTAGCGGGTCGAGCATTTGCAGAATGGCGCGATGCACCTGATTGGTGCCTGCAAGGTTTTCATAGGCCGCCGCGATCACGGTGCGATGGGTGTCTTCCAGCCGGTCAAGCCGTCCTTCCAGCCGTTCCATCGCAATGCCGCGCAGATCGACGATATTGCTGCCCATAAGCCGTTCATTCGCGCCAATCAGCGCGTTCATCACATCGCGGTCTTCAAGGATCACTTCGGGTTCCGCAAGGATGCGGTCGCGCAGGTCTTGGTCGATCATGCGGTCTTGCCTTTTGATTGCGCGGTAAATGTCTTGCGGCGCTATAACTTGACAGGTGTTCTGCCTGATTTCGGCGGATTTATCAACAATCACCAATGCTTTGCGGGGCACGGCTTTGCTGCTAAAGCATCGGCTTGTCGGTAAACTTCGGGCTTGGCAAGGGCGGGGACGCGATGGCGCAGATTTTGGTCATTCATACAGGCGGCACCATTGGCATGGCGATGGGGCCGGATGGGCTTGCGCCAAGCCCCGGTCTGGTAGAGCGCGCCTTGGCCGATCTGGGGGCAGATGCCACGGTTTTGGCGTTTGATCCGTTGCTGGACAGTGCCGATATTGGCCCTGCGGCGTGGAACCGGATGATTGCGGCGGTGGCGGATTGGCGCGGGGCGGGGGTGCTGATCACCCATGGCACCGACACAATGGCCTTTACGGGCGCCGCGCTTTCGGCGGCGCTGTGCGGGGTTGCGCTGCCGGTGGTGCTGTGCGGGTCGATGCAGCCCTTGGGCGTTGGTGGCGATGCCGAGGCCAATCTGGCGCTGGCGCTGCAGGCGGTTGAAACGGCGGCACCTGGGGTGTGGCTGGCGTTTGCGGGCAAACTGATGCCGGGGGCGGGGCTCGTGAAACACGACTCGCATGCGGCGGATGCGTTTCGGGTGGTGCCGCAGGTGGCAGATGTTGGGCCGTTCGGGCCGCGCTATTTTGCCGATCTGCGGCTGGCGGTGCTGACGCTGTCGCCGGGGATACCCGCCGCGATGCTGGCGGCAAGCTTGGCCGAACTGGATGGTGCGGTGCTGCGGGTTTTTGGCGCGGGCACGATGATGGGCGATCCGGCGATTTTGGCGGCATTGCAGGGCGCGATTGCGCGCGGCTGCCGGTTGCGCGCGGTCAGCCAGTGCGAGGCGGGCGGGCTAGAGGCCGGGGCCTATGCCGCAGGTGCTGCGATCTGGCAGGCCGGGGTGGAAAACGGCGGCGTCGAAACGCCGGAAATGGCGCTGGTGCGGCTGTGGCTTTCGCTGCGGCCCTGATGCACATGCAAAAGGCGGCCCCGCAACAGGGCCGCCTTTCTTAAATTGTCATCAAAGATTACAGAATCTTCTGACCGGTTTTCGCCCAGTCTTTCATGAACTGTGCAAGGCCCGCGTCGGTCAGCGGGTGGTTGGCCAGCGCTTTGATCACAGCGGGCGGTGCGGTGATCACGTCGGCGCCGATCAGCGCGCATTGCGTGACATGGTTCACGGTGCGGATCGACGCGGCCAGGATCTGGGTGTCAAAGCCGTAGTTGTCGTAAACCTGACGGATGTCGGAAATCAGATCCATCCCGTCCATGTTGATGTCGTCCAGACGGCCAACGAAGGGGCTGATGAAGGTCGCACCGGCCTTGGCGGCCAGCAGGGCCTGATTGGCGCTGAAGCACAGGGTCACGTTGACCATTTTGCCTTCGTCCGACAGGACTTTACAGGTTTTCAGGCCGTCCCAGGTCAGCGGCACTTTCACCGTGATGTTCGGCGCGATTTCAGCCAGCTTGCGGCCTTCGGCGATCATTTCGTCTGCGGTCAGCGCCACGACTTCGGCCGAAACCGGACCCGAAACGATGTCACAGATTTCTTTGGTGACTTCCAGAATATCACGGCCCGATTTCAGGATCAGCGACGGGTTGGTGGTAACACCATCCACCATGCCAAGATCGTTCAGTTCCTTGATGGCGGCGACATCTGCAGTGTCGACGAAGAATTTCATGGCGTGGTCCTCCGGGGTGGGTTGCGGGTCTTTCGGGCGGGGTTTACCTCAAAACAGCGCATGAGGGAAAGAGCGGATGCAGGCGGAACGGGTCTATCAGGCCGCAGAGTTGGTCGGCGTGCTGACAACAGAGCCTTTGGGCCGGATTTTGGACTATAAAGCGCCCGAAGGCGGCTGCGGCGACGGCGATTTTGTCGAAGTGCCGCTGGGGCCGCGCAAAGTCATCGGCGTGGTGTGGGGCAAAGGCGAAGGCAAGTTTGATCCGGCGCGAATCCGCCCGATCACCCGCGTGTTGGACGCGCCACCAATGCGGGCCGAATTGCGTAGCTTTCTGGCGCGCGCCGCCGATTACACCCTAACGCCGCTGGCGGCGATGCTGCGCTTGGCCACCCGCGCGCCCGGCCTTGGCGACCCGCCGTCGATGCGCAAGATTTATCGTTTGGGCACCACAATTCCAAACCAGCTGACCGACGCCCGCTTCAAGGTGATCGAGGCGCTGCGCCGCTTTGGCGGGGCGGCGGTGACCTTGGGCGAATTGGCCGAAGAGGCGGGCTGCGGCCCGTCGGTGGTGAAGGGGTTGGTCAAGCTGGGCGTGGTGCTGGAACAAGATGCGCCGCGCGATCTGCCGTATCCGCCGCTGAACACCGCCGCGCGGGCGCATCTTATGGGCGATCAGGTGGCAGCGGGCGATGCTTTGGTGGCTTTGGTTGCGCAAGGCGGCTATTCCGCCACGCTGCTGAAGGGCGTCACCGGGTCGGGCAAGACCGAGGTTTACCTAGAGGCGGTGGCCGAATGTCTGCGGCAGGGGCGTCAGGCTTTGGTGCTGCTGCCGGAAATTTCGCTGACCGCCGATTTCATCGGTCGGGTCGAAGCCCGCTTTGGCGCCAAGCCCGCCGAATGGCATTCTGGTGTCACCATGACCGAACGGCGGCGGCTGTGGCGGATGGTTGGGCGGGGCGATGCGTCTTTTGTGGTGGGGGCGCGGTCGGCCCTGTTCTTGCCGTTCCGCGATCTGGGGTTGATCGTGGTCGATGAAGAACACGACACCTCTTACAAGCAAGAAGAGGGCGTATTTTACAACGCCCGTGACATGGCGGTGCTGCGCGCGGCGATTGCAGGCGCGCCGATTGTGCTGGCCTCAGCCACGCCCTGTCTTGAAACTTGGGCCAATGTCGAGGCGGGCAAATACGGTCGGCTTGACTTGGGCGCGCGCTATGGCACGGCGGAGTTGCCGCAAATGAAGGCCATCGACATGCGGGCCGAAAAGCTGGCGGCGAATTCGTGGATTTCGCCGCGCCTT
>JAHEDL010000483.1:743-3579 GCA_024641255.1 Pseudorhodobacter sp. | reverse complement strand
GATCATCCGCGCGTTGCCTGCCCAAAGCGCGCCCGACGCATCGACCCCGGTAATGCCCTCACTGGGCCAAGCCTGCACCTCGGCCACCGCCACCGGATCAACCTGCATCGCCAAGGCATGGCGCAACACCGCACCCGCGATATGGTGCTCTGACTGCGCCTCGATCCCGGCCAGCAGCGCCATCACCTCGGCCTCGCTGCCCTCCAGCGCCACCAACCCGGTCACTTCCGCCCGCCCCGTCGTCAAGGTGCCGGTCTTGTCGAACGCAAACGCCCGCACCTCGGCCAGCATTTCCAACGCCGCGCCGCCCTTGAACAGCACACCGCCGCGCGCCGCCGCCGATAGCGCCGACAAGATTGCCGCTGGCACCGAAATCACCACCGCACAGGGGCTGGCCGCCACCAACACTGTTGCCGCGCGATACATCGCCACCTGCAGGTTTTGCCCCAGCCCCAACAGCACCGCCAGCACCGCAATCGACCCAAGCAGCACCGCCACAGTATAGCGCTGCCCGAACCATTCCGAAAACCGCTCGGACGGCGCCTTCATCGCCTGCGCCTGCGTCACCAGTTGGATCATCCGCGCCACCGTGCTTTCGCCCAGATCGCGCAACACTTCGACCACCAACACCCCATGCAGGTTGACCGTCGCTTCGTGCACCGGGTCGCCCAGCGCCTTGTTCACCGGCTCCGCCTCGCCGGTGATGGTGCTTTCATCCACCGCGCCGCTGCCTTCAACCACCCGCGCATCCACAGGCACCCGCGCACCGGGGCGCAGCAACACCCGGTCGGCCACCCGCAACTCTTCCACCGCCACTTCTTCGCTGCTGCCATCGGCCCGCAGCCGCAGCGCGGTATCGGGCCGCAACGCCATCAGCGCCTCGACCGCCTTGCGCGCCCGCCCCATCGCGCGATGCTCCAGCGTGCCCGACAGCGAAAACAGCGCCAGCAACACAGCGCCTTCCAGCGCCGCCCCCACCGAAGCCGCCGCCACCGCCGCAATCACCATCAGCAAATCAATGTCCAGCTTGGCCGCGCCAAACAGCTCTTTCAGCGCCGCCACCGCCGCCGGAATGCCGCCCGCTGCAAAGGCCACCCCCAACCCCGCCAGCACCACAGGCTCTGGCAGCGGCACCGCAAACCGATCAACCAACGCCACCACCAACCCGGCAATTGTGGCCAGTGTCAGCCACAGGCCGAACTCTTCGTCATGGCCGTGATGATGCGGCGCGGCGCCCCGCGCTGTGCCGCCCGCCGTATCGCCCGCTGTGTCATGCTGCCCCGACATGCTGCTCCCCACGCAATTTTCCAGCCACCCTAACCCTTTGCCGCAACAGATCACAAGCAAGCCCATCAGCGCCCCTTGGCAAACCCGCCCCGTGCGGGCAGCATGGCCGCAACAGCGAACAAGGGTGTGACATGGATCTGGGATTGCAGGGCAAAGTGGTGGTCGTCACCGGTGGCGGCGCAGGCATCGGCGGCGCGATCTCGGAAACCTTGGCCAACGAAGGCGCCATTCCGGTGATCTTCGCGCGCAGCGCCCCGTCCGTCGAGTTTCTCGCCCGCCTGACCGCGCTGTCGCCAAATTCGGGCTGGATTCAGGCCGATCTAGCCAAAGATGACGACTGCCGCCGCGCCGTCGCCCAAGCCCAAGCGCGCTGGGGTCAGATCTACGGGCTGGTGAACAACGCCGGCACCAATGACGGCGTCGGGCTAGAGGCTGGCCCCGCCGCCTTCCGCGCCTCGCTCGACCAAAACCTGCTGCACTACTATACGCTGGCGCATCTGCTGCAAGACGACCTCAAGGCGCAATGCGGTGCCATCGTCAACATCTCGTCCAAAACCGCCGTCACCGGCCAAGGCACCACCTCGGCCTATGTCGCCGCCAAAGCCGCGCAACTGGGCCTGACCCGCGAATGGGCCGCAGCCCTTGCGCCCTGGGGCGTGCGGGTCAACGCCGTGATCCCCGCCGAGGTGCTGACGCCGATGTATGAGGCTTGGCTGCAATCCTTCCCCGACCCCGCCGCGCAAAAAGCCCTGATCACCGCCCGCATCCCCTTGGGCCAGCGCATGACCGAAGCCGCCGAACTCGCCGCCACCGCCGTCTTCGCCCTCTCCCCCCGCAGCGCCCACACCACCGGCCAATGGCTGTTCGTCGACGGCGGCTACACCCATCTGGACCGCGCCTTGGGCCGCTAAGCGAAACGCCGCAAAGGCGGGGCTTTACAGAACGTCGCCCTAACCAGCGCTGCCCCTCGCAGCGCAGCAGCACTTATCCAAATCCCCAACAAACAAGCCAATATCGCCACGCCAAACCACAGCAGATGCCTATTCGTCCACCGCCGCGCCACGCCGCCAACCGCCACAAAGCGCCAAACCCTAAGCGCAGTCGCTCACTCTGACGCCCGCAGCAAACACCAGCTCCCCCAACGACAACCGTCGCCAGCGCGACCGCACTTCGCCAAAACGCCCATCGCCCGCGGCACAACGAAACAGCTCCAGCGCCATCCCCCTCCCCAAAATCGCGCAGTCCAGCACCCCCATTTCACATTGGCCTAAATATCCCCGCCGGAGGCTCCAACTACGGCAACCCGCACCCCCATCTCAAACCCCACCGCGCCAGCGCGGTCGGACGGGCCTCGATGGCCCACCCGACCGCCGCCACCAAGCCCCCCAATCGGCCGTTTTCCGCATCAAGCCCGCACCAGACCCAGCCGCGATACACCATAACAAGAATTCCCCCTTGACCCCGCGCGCGCGCCTGTCAAAACCGCGCTATGGCTACTGCATCACTTTCCATCGACCTCGACGCCATCGCCGCCAACTGGCGCGCCTTG
>JAHEDL010000483.1:0-733 GCA_024641255.1 Pseudorhodobacter sp. | reverse complement strand
GCGGGCGCTGGCACAGGCGGGCGCGCGCCGCTTCTTCGTCGCCGTGGCGGAAGAGGGGGCGACCCTGCGGCAAGTGCTTGGCCAAGGCCCGCAAATCTGCATCCTGTCGGGCCATATGGCTGGCGACACCGACATGATCGGCGATCTTGATCTGACGCCGATGCTCAACAGCCTTGATCAGGTCACCCGCCATCTGGAATCGCTGCCCGGCCATGCCTTTGGCGTGCAGCTTGATACCGGCATGAACCGGCTTGGCATGGAAGAAGCCGAATGGGAGGCAATCGCCCCCTTCGTGCTAGAGGCAGGCCCCGAACTGCTGATGTCGCATCTGGCCTGCGCCGATGAACCCGATCACCCGCTGAACGAAATCCAGCTTGGCAATTTCATGGCAATGACCAACGGCACCGGCGTGCCGCGCAGCTTGGCCGCCACCGGCGGCATCTTGCTGGGGCCGAAATACCATTTCGACCTGACGCGCCCCGGCATCGGCATGTATGGCGGTCGCCCCTACGAAGGTGCGCGCCCGGCAATTGCGCTGTCGCTGCCGGTCATTCAGGCCCGCGTTGTCGCCCCCGGCGAACCGGTGGGCTATTCCTGCGCGTGGACGGCGGAACAACCCTCGTTGATCGCAACCGTGTCGGGCGGCTATGCCGACGGCCTGCTGCGCACGCTGTCCAACACCGCCCTGCTTTGGGATGGCGACACGCCTTGCCCGCTGATCGGCCGCGTCTCG
>JAHEDL010000479.1 GCA_024641255.1 Pseudorhodobacter sp. | reverse complement strand
ATTTAGACCAGTATGAAAGCCGCAGTCTTGCGCAAATTCTAAGGAACCACCGATGAAGATCGCCGCTGCGGCCTACCCGCTGGACTATTTCGAAGATTTCGCAGCCTATGCGGCCAAACTTACGGCTTGGGTCGAAACCGCTGCAGGCAACGGTGCAGATCTGCTGGTTTTTCCGGAATATGGCAGCATGGAACTTGCCACGCTTGGTGGTCGCGACGTCTCCGCCGATCTGGAAGCCGCACTGCACGAAGTCGCGCGCCATCATCCGGCAGTCGACGCACTGCACCGCAATCTTGCTGCGCGGCATCGCGTCTATATCCTTGCCGCCTCGGCCCCGGTTTTTGCAGGCCCGCGCCCGGTCAACCGCGCGCATTTTTATGGGCCAAACGGGCTGATTGGCTATCAGGACAAACAGATCATGACCCGGTTCGAACGCGAAATCTGGGATGTGGTTCCCGGCAATGGGCTGACGCTTTTTGACACCCCCCTTGGCAAGGTTGGCGTGATCATCTGCTATGACAGCGAATTTCCCCTTTTGTCCCAGCATCTGGTGGCCGCAGGGGCCGAGATTTTGCTGGTGCCATCCTGCACCGATAGCCTTGCCGGCTTTAGCCGCGTGCGCATTGGCGCCATGGCGCGCGCCTTGGAAAACCAGTGCATCTCGGTTCAGGCCCCCACCGTTGGCCTGTGCGACTTCTGCCCCGCCGTCGATGAAAACGTAGGTGCCGCCGCCATTTATGGCCCGCCAGATAAAGGCTTTCCCGCAACCGGCATCCTGGCCGAAACCCGGCTGAACCAAGCCGGATGGGCCTATGCCGAAATCGACCTCACGCTTGTACATCACGTGCGCCGCAGCGGCGGGGTGTTGAACCATAGCCACTGGCCAGAACAACTTGACCGCATCGCCCCGCCCGTTGCAATCGTTACCGTCCGGTAAACAGAAACCGCGAACCGCTTGATATTGTTGACGCGCTTTCGCGTCGCACCGTGCGACACCTGCTTTCACATTGGCCTAAATATCCCCGCCGGAGGCACCTCTGCGCCGTCCCGCCTCGGCGGGTCGGCGATCAAAGGCCATGCCCGGCAGGGGCGCCATCAGATTGCCCGCCCCAAACGCCCGCCACTTTCCCCTTGAAAACCCAACCAAACAGGCGCATATCGCCTGCATGCCTGCTCTCAGACCTATCTGGGGCGGGCCATACCCTATTGGAGAGACCATGGCCAAGGAAGATATCCTCGAATTCCCCGGTGTCGTGAAGGAACTCCTGCCCAACGCGACTTTCAAGGTTGAACTCGACAACGGCCATGAATTGATCGCAGTGATGGCAGGCAAGATGCGCAAAAACCGCATCCGCGTTCTGGCAGGCGACAAGGTGCAGGTGGAAATGACCCCCTACGACCTGTCAAAAGGCCGCATCAACTATCGCTTCAAATAAGCGCGTCCCCCACAGTGGACACCGATTTTCGGATCAAGACCCGCGGGGCACTGACATGCGACTTATTCTAGGATCAGGCAGCCCGCGCCGGAAGGAACTTCTGGCGCAATTGGGAATCGTGCCTGACGCAATTCTCCCCCCCGACATCGATGAAGACCCGAAAAAGGCCGAACAGCCGCGCCCCTATTGCGCGCGCCTTGCCCGGGAAAAGGCGCTTGCCGTTGCGGCAGCCCCCGATGACATCGTATTGACCGCAGACACCACCGTCGCCTTGGGCCGCCGCATTCTTGGCAAGCCACGCGATGCCGGCGAAGCGGCGGAATTTCTGACCGCACTTGGCGGTCGTCGCCATCAGGTGATCACCGCCGTCGCTGTCCGCAAAGGCGACCGGATCTGGGCGCGCGAAAGCGTTTCGGCTGTGAAGATGAAGCGCCTGTCGGATGCCGAACTCAACGCCTATCTTGCATCGATGGAATGGCAGGGCAAAGCCGGTGGCTATGCCATTCAGGGCGCGGCTGGTGCCTTCATCCCGTGGATTTCCGGCAGCTTTACCGGAATCGTTGGCCTGCCCTTGGCCGAAACCACCGCCCTGCTTGAAGCCGCAGGCTATCCTGTCTGGACCCAAAGATGACCAGTCTGACCTCGCGCATTGTGTTGCTTGATACCCTGAAAGATCGCCCTGCCGCAGCACTGCTGGTGGATGGCAAACTGGAAGATCTGGCGATCGACCCGCTGTCAGACGCCCCTCTGCCCGGTGCGATCTATCGTGCCATCGCCGACCGTCCGGTCAAAGGCCAAGGCGGGTTGTTCGTAAAGCTTCCGGAAGGTTCGGGCTTTTTGCGCCAAACGGCGGGCATCGCCCCCGGCCAGCGGCTTTTGGTGCAGATCACCGGCCCGGCAGAGGCTGGCAAAGCCTATCCGGTCACCACCCGCCTGCTGTTCAAATCGCGCTTTGCCATTGTTACCCCAGGTGCACCGGGGCTGAACATCTCGCGCCGGATCAAAGACGACGATCTGCGCGCCGATCTAGAGGCTTTGGCCGTCGCAGGTATGGCGGGTGCCGACGAAACCCTTGGTCTTATTCTGCGTTCGGCCTGCGCCGAGGCGGATGATACCGAAATCGCCGAAGATATCGCAGCAATGCGCGATTTGGCGCAGGCGGTGCTGGCCGATCTGCAGGGCAACGCTGAACTGCTGGTCGAAGGCGCAGGCGCGCATGAAACCGCGTGGCGCGACTGGGCCGATCCGCTGCCCGATGATGTGATCGAAGGCGGTTTTGCAGACCACAGCGTGCTGGAAATGATCGACGCGCTGCTGTCGCCGCGCGTGGCCTTGGGTGAAGGCCATATGATGATCGAACCCACGCGCGCGCTGATTGCCGTTGATGTGAATACCGGTGCCGACACCTCGCCCGCAGCAGCGCTAAAAGCCAACATCGCCGCCGCCCGCGAACTGCCGCGTCAATTGCGCCTGCGCGGTTTGGGCGGCCAAATCGTGGTCGATTTCGCGCCAATGCCGAAAAAAGATCGCGCGATTCTGGATCAGGTGATCCGCGCCGCGTTCAAATCAGAATCCGAAGTCAATCTGGCGGGCTGGACCACGCTTGGCCTTTACGAATTCACCCGCAAACGCGATCGCCTGCCGCTGACGGATGTTCTGGCATGAGCTGCCCGATCTGCGCGCGCGATTCCGACCCGAAATATCGCCCGTTCTGCTCGCGCCGCTGCGCAGATGTTGATTTGGGCAAGTGGCTGACCGGCAGCTACGCCGTCCCGGCCGAGGCTATTGACGACGAAAACCCAGAAACCACCCCAACATCACCCCCGCGCCCACAATGATCGCACAGTCCGTTCATTTTTCTGTCAAAACCCTCTGGACACCCCCGCGCACCTGACGTATCACGCCCCCACCAAGCAAGGCAGCGCCTTGACAGAGTGCCCAGATAGCTCAGTTGGTAGAGCAGCGGATTGAAAATCCGCGTGTCGCTGGTTCGATTCCGGCTCTGGGCACCACTTAACTTATTGAAATCTCTAGGCTTTAATCGCAGCAGTCAATGCACGTGCTGCGCTTTCTGCTTGCCGCGTTCTGTCGCGGTGTTGATTTGATTCCTGCTGGATCGTTTCGTGCAGAAACAGGCTGAAGATACAATTC
>JAHEDL010000472.1 GCA_024641255.1 Pseudorhodobacter sp. | reverse complement strand
CGCCGCCAAGGCTGCTGGACACACAGCGAATATTTTCCGCTTGCAGGAAGTTGATCGCAAAGCGGGCGTTGGCGTCGCCAATATGGCCCAAGCCATCATGCATCTTGGCGCCACCAAACAGCTTTGCTTCCAGCCGGTCGCGCTGTGCCCCCAGTTTCAGCAGATCGTTGATCAGCAATTCCATCGAATACAGGCCGTAACGATAGCTGTTGACCGATTTATCTGCGCCACCGGGCAGCAGAAAGTGATTGATCCCGCCAATCTGCGCTACCGGGTCGTACATACAGGTTGCAACGCAGGACCCCAGAAAGGTGGTCAACACCTCTGACGGGTCGTTTGACACCCGATATTCACCTTGAATGACATGGCTTACCTTGCCGCGCGCGTTCAGGATGGTTTCAATTGCTGTCATTGCCGCCGCCGCGGTTGGCAGGGCGCAGGGGCGTACTTGCCGTGGCGCGAAAGCCCCGATGCCAATTTTGTCGCGCCTGTCAAAAGCATTATCCGTGCCGCCGTTGTTGAATGACCTTCTGCTATTTTGGCCGTTGGCTCTTAATTTTCGATGAATGGCTTGAAGAGGGCGCGATGTTGCCAGCGCCAAAACCAAGCGTCGGCCGCAGCGATTGCTGGGCCGATGGTTGCATTTTAACGATAAGGTCGTGGTTAAACGCCGGCCACGATCGCCACATGGGCAATGCAGGCACCATCGCGGGCATCGCGGGCGGCGCGATAGGCATCCGATGCATAGCAGGCGCGCGCCGCTGCCAGGTCGGGGAATTCGATCACTACCTGGCGGTCAAACGCTTGGCCTTCAAAGGTTTCCGACTCGCCTCCGCGCGCCAGAAACTTTGCGCCATGCGCGGCAAAGGCCGCCGGAGCAATCGCCATATAACCCGCATAGCGCGCAGGGTCGGTGACGGTGACATGGGCGATCCAATAGGCGGGCATCAGGCTTTCCCTTCGTCAGACAGCAAGCGGCGCGCAATGGCCGAGGCTTCGGTCAAATGATCATCCACAGCCTGCGCTGCGGCATCGGGATCATTTGCGACAATGGCGGCGCAAATCCGCGCCATCCGCGCTGGCCCCGAAACATGCCGCTCTGACGTGGCAAGCGTCAACGCCCGCAACCGGCTGATCCGGCCATTCAACCGCTGCACGATCTCCCATGCAATATGGTGACCGGCGGCCTGAAAGATCACTTCGTAAAACCGGGTGGTGGCGTCGAAAAGCCCACTGTTGCTATGAAATGCGGCGTCAAGATCGGCCAAGGCGGCGCGCAACGCAGCCTTGGTGTCATCCCCCGCCACTTCGGCGCAGGCGCGGGCGGCACCCTTTTCCAACAGCAGGCGAATATCATAAATTTGCCGTGCCTGATCCCAATCCAGACAAGCCACGATCGGGCCTTTGTTGGGCAGCGATTCGACCAGACCTTCGGTTTCCAGAATCCGAATAACCTCGCGCACCACAGACCGGCTGACGCCAAGTTGGTCGCATAAGGTGCGTTCCACCAGCCTTTCGCCAGACTTGAAGTAACCGGAAATAATCGCCGCCCGCATCCGTTCCAGCACGATTTCGCGCAGGGTTTGCGGGGCTTGGGCAATTTTCAGGTCTGGGTGCGGCGTTTGGTCCATACCGTTTATCTAGGCGATTTGGCCGCAGCGGGCAAGAAGTTCTTGACATGTGGTCTTATGGTATACCAACTTACAGCCAAGCAACCTGATGAGGATTCCATGGCCGCAATCATCCGCAAAACCCTGCTGAATGTTGAAACCACGCTGATCGAAGGCGGCAAGGCGGCGGGCACCCCGCTGACGCTGATCGCGGCGGCGGCGGTGGTAAAGAACCCATGGGCGGGCAAGGGGTTCGTTGAAAACCTGAAACCCGAAATCCATGATGTTGCGCCCGAACTGGGCGCATTGCTGACCAAGATGATCCTTGATGCCGCTGGCGGTGGCGACAAGGTCGAAGCCTATGGCAAGGCCGCTGTGGTGGGTCTGGACGGCGAAGTTGAACACGCGTCGGCACTGATCCACACGCTGCGTTTCGGCAACCATTACCGCACCGCGGTTGGCGCAAAATCGTATCTGTCGTTCACCAACATTCGCGGCGGTGCCAACACCCCGATCATGATCCCGCTGATGGACAAGAACGACGAAGGCCGTCGGTCGCATTACCTGACCATCCACTTCAACATTCCTGATGCGCCTGCGGCAGATGAAATCGTGGTGGCTTTGGGCGCGTCGATTGGTGGCCGTCCGCATCATCGCATTGGCGACCGCTATCAAGATCTGAAGGATCTGGGCAATGACGTTGCAAACCCTGCAGCTGTCTAACGGCGTTACGCGTTATGTGCAGGCGGGGGCCGGTGCCCCCGTGCTGCTGCTGCACGGCGTTGGCTTGCAGGCCGAAGCGTGGGGGCCGCAGATTGCGGCGCTGTCCGCCGATCATCGGGTGATCGCGCTGAACATGCCGGGGCACGGCGGGTCTGACCTGCTGGCAGCCGGGGCCGATCTGCCCGCTTATGTCGCTTGGGCCGCCGAAGCGATCCGCGCGTTGGGCATTGCTCCCGTTGCTGTGGCGGGTCATTCGATGGGGGCCTTCATTGCGGCAGGTCTGGCGATAGAGCATCCCGACCTGATAGCCCGCGTTGCCGTGTTGAACGGCGTGCATCGCCGCACCGATGCCGCCCGCGCGGCCGTGCAGGCTCGCGCGTTGGAAATTGCGCAAGGCAAGGGCGATCTGGAAACCCCGCTGCGCCGCTGGTTTGGCGACAGTGCCGCCGAACAGCTGTGCCGGGCGCAGGTGGCAAACTGGCTGTCACAGGTCAGCACCGCAGGATACGCCGCCGCCTATTCCGCCTTTGCGGGGGGCGATGCGTTTTACGCCGACCGCTGGCACGAAATTCGCTGCCCCGCCTTGGCGCTGACCGGTGACGGCGACGCCAATTCAACCGGCGAAATGGCACAGGCCATGGCCGCTGCCGCGCAAAATGGCCGGGCAGTTGTGATTTCCGGTCATCGCCATATGGTTAACCTGACCGCCCCTGAAACCGTTTCTGCCGCCCTGCGCGACTGGTTGGCGATGCCTGCCGCCGCGCCCAAAATGGAAAGGCCCGTCGCATGACGCTGGATAATCGCCGCCTGCTGCGGGACGCCTTCGGCAGTTTCATGACCGGTGTGACCGTTGTTACCACCACCAACGAAGCGGGCGAACCGATTGGTTTCACCGCCAATTCGTTTTCATCGGTGTCGCTGGACCCGCCGTTGCTGCTGGTGTCCATTGCGAAAACCTCGTCCAACTATGCCACTTTCGCGGCGGCCAACGGCTTTGCGGTGAACATTCTGGCCGAAGGTCAGAAAGACGTGTCAAACACCTTCGCCCGCCCGGTGGAAGACCGCTTTGCCACCGTCAAATGGCAGCCGGGCCCGCATGGCGCACCGGTTCTGGCCGATGTGTCGGCGTGGTTTGATTGTTCACTTCACCAGATGATCGAAGCAGGCGACCATGCCATTCTGATCGGCCGTGTCGAAGGCTTCAACGCCGCCAACACCCCCGGCCTTGGCTATTATCGTGGCAGCTACTTTACTCCGGCGCAGGCT
>JAHEDL010000457.1 GCA_024641255.1 Pseudorhodobacter sp. | reverse complement strand
GCCCCGGTCAGCGCGCCGAAATCCATGAAGATCTTCACGAACAGCACCGCCATGATCACACCCGAAATCACCGGCAAGATCTTGGTCGAAATCGCGGTTTCGCCCATCGCATCCTTGGCAAAGAACCCGATCACCGAAAACGAGGTCAGCGACATCAGCCCCAAAACCCCCAGCGTGCCCAACTGCGACAGCCACGAGAACAGCGCCAACACCGGATCAAGCCCCTTCACCACGAACAGCGTCACGAAGATCAGCGCCAGAATGGTCTGAATAACCGACCCCTTGTGCGGCGACATGTGCTTGGCATGGGTAAAGCCCACCGAAGCCGGCAAAATCCCCTCGCGCCCGGTCACAAAGATATAGCGGGCGATAGCGTTGTGAAACGCCAGCAGTGCCGCAAACACCGAGGTCACGAACAGAATACCCATGATCATGGTCAGCGTATCGCCAAGATAGGTGCCGCCCAGCAGGAACAAGAACGTCGTCGGGTCCATGCTGCTTAGCGTCGGCATCAGGTTTTCATTGCCGATCCCCATCACCATCAACCACGAGGTGACAGAGTAGAAAATCCCGATGGCCAGCACCGAAAGGAAGGTCGCTTTCGGCACGGTGATATGCGGATCGCGCGCTTCTTCCGAATAGATCGTGGTCGCCTCGAACCCGATGAAACCGGCGAAAGAATACAAAACCCCGATAGACCAGGTGCCCGAAAAGATGTTCGACGGCGCGAAGGGCGCAAAGTTAAGCCCGGCGGCACCGCCTTTGCCCAAGATCACAAGGTCAAGCAGAACCACGATCGCGAATTCAAAGAACACCAGCAGCATCAGCACCTTGGCCGACAGGTCGACCTGACGGTAGCCCAGCACGGCGATCACAACGATGGCGCCATACGACCAATAGTACCACGGCAGATCAATGCCGAACTGGCTAAACGTGCCCGCTGCCGCAGCGCCAAACAGGCCCATCAGGCCGATTTGCATCGCGTTGTAAGACAGCATCGCGATCAGCGCTGCCGCGCCACCAACATGGCCGCCCAGCCCCTGCGCCGCAAAGGCATAGAAGGCGCCAGCGTTCTTCACATGCCGCGACATCGCAACATAGCCCGCCGAAAACATCAGCAAAATCGCCGTCACGATCAGGAAGGTTCCGGGAATGCCAACGCCGTTGCCCAACAGCATCGACAGCGGAATACCGCCCGCAGCCCCGGTCAAAGGCGCCGCCGCCGAAACCACCATGAAGGTGATCGCCGCAACGCCCAATGAATTCTTTTTCAGTTGGTTTGTCGGAATACCGGCCTCAGCCATGACGTACCCCCGAAATGATCGCATGCATCATTCGCGCGTTCCCATCCTCTGTTGTGTGATCGAGGCTGTTAGCTCAGCCTTCGGTTTGATATTTGAACCGACGGTTCGAATTTATTTGACAACGGAGTAAAGCTTCTGTCAACTAAAATGAAAGCACACGCTCCAATTCGCCGGGCGCTGCCGGGGTAAGCTATGGGAACGGTTTCAAAAGCACTTGATCTGCTTGATTATTTTACCCGCAGCCGTCCGCTGATTGGGTTGTCAGATCTTGCGCGGTTGTCGGCGTTGAACAAGGCAACCTGCTTTCGCCTGTTGACCGAACTGGCCGATCACGGATTGGTCGAACAGGTTGGCATTGGCCGCGAATATCGGCTTGGGCCATCGCTTTTGCGGCTGGCGGCACTGCGCGAGGCGCAGGTTCCCACCCGCGAAGCCGCGATGCCGGTGCTGCAGGCCTTGGCGCTGCAATCGGGCGAAACCGCGCATCTGTCGTTGCTGATGGCCGATGTTCTTCGTCCGCTGGCGCATGCTTATAGCTCGGCGCATGTGACCAAAGTGACGATGGAAGACGCCGAAGAGTTGCCGTTTCACGCCACCTCCTCTGGTCTTGCGGTGCTGGCGTTTCAACCCGATGCTTTCCGCGATGCCATTCTGAACCGGCCCTTGCCGCATCTGACCCATCACACCGAAACCAACCCAACCACCCTGCGCGCCCGTATCCAAGAGGTGCGCGGGCTGGGCTATGCCGAAAGCCGGGGCGGCTTTGAATCCGATGTGCATTCCATGGCCGTGCCGCTGTTTGATGCCTTGGGCCGCTGCTCTGGCGCCCTAGCCGTCGCGGCCCTTGGCTCGCGGATGACCGAAGCACAACGCCGCCTGATCCGCTTTGCGCTGATCAAGGCAGGCACCGAAATTACCACCATCTGGGGCGGCAGCCTGCCCGCAGATATCGCCACACTCTGGCGCCTTGCCGCCTAAGGATCGAAAGGACGACCATGAAAGACCAGAATTTCCTAAAGGCCAACAACGCGCGCAGCCTGTGGCACCCAATGACCGCACCGTCTGACAGCCTGAAGAATCCGCCCGCGATCATCACCGGTGGGCAGGGCGTGCGGATCACCGATATCGACGGACACGAAGTGGTGGACGCGGTTGGCGGCCTGTGGAACGTCAACTTGGGCTATTCTTGCCAGCCGATAAAGGATGCGATCGCCGGTCAGCTTGATCGCCTGCCCTACTATTCCACCTTCCGCGGCACATCTAACGATGTGGTGATCGAACTGGCCGAAGAACTACGCAAGTTTTTCGAGCCTGATGGCCTTGTCAGAGCCTTTTTTACCTCGGGCGGATCGGACTCGGTGGAAACCGCGTTGCGGCTGTCGCGGCAGTATCACAAGATCCGCGGCGAGGCGGGTCGGGTGAAGTTTCTGTCGCTGAAAAAGGGCTATCACGGCACGCATTTCGGCGGGGCCTCGGTGAATGGCAACGCCAATTTCCGCACCATGTATGAACCGCTGCTGCCCGGCTGCCACCATATCCCCGCGCCCTTCCCCTATCGCAACCCGTTCAACGAAACCGATCCGGCGCGGTTGGCGCAGCTGTGCCTGCAAGCGCTTGAAGACGAAATCGCGTTTCAAGGTGCCGGCACCATCGCCGCTTTCATCATGGAACCGATCCTTGGCGCCGGCGGCGTGATCCCGCCGCATCCCAGCTTTATGCCGGGCGTCGCCGCGATTTGCCGCAAGAATGGTATCTTGCTGATTGCCGACGAGGTGATCACCGCCTTTGGCCGCACGGGCGCCTGGACAGGCAGCCGTCTTTGGGGTGTGCAGCCCGATTTCGCCTGTACCGCCAAAGCCATCACCAACGCCTATTTCCCGTTTGGGGCGGTGATGATCGCCGAAGGCGTGGCAGAGGTCTTTGAAAGCGATGAATCCGGCAAGGCCGCCATCGGCCACGGCTATACCTATTCCGGCCATCCGGTGGGCGCGGCGGCGGCGCTGGCCTGTCTGGCGGAAACTCAGCGCCTGAACGTCAAAGATAACGCCGCCGCGCGCGGGGCCGAACTTCATGCCGGTCTGCAGGCGCTGCAGGCCAAATATGACGTGATCGGCGATGTGCGCGGCGGCTATGGCCTGATGAACGCGGTGGAATTGGTGGCGGATCGTGCCAGCAAGAAACCCGCCGACAAGCCGGTTCCGGGCAAGGTGCAGGCCGTCGCCTATGAAAAAGGTGCGATGGTTCGGGTGTCGGGCAACAACATCATCATGTCGCCGCCCTTGGTGCTGACTTCGGCCGATGT